>NZ_JBIAXC010000011.1:0-215584 GCF_042896295.1 Kitasatospora sp. NPDC001309
GGTGCCACCGTGCTCGACACCGTCGACCACGTCCGCACCCGGGCCGCGCGGATCGCCACCGGCGGGGACATCGGCGTCTCCCTGCCCGACTACGCCACCCTCACCGAGTCCTTCACCAAGGCCGCCGACGCCCTGCCCGGCGTCCACGCCTCCACCGGTGCGTGGGTCGAGCCCAAGGCCCGCTTCGTCGGCGCCGACCAGGACTACACCGAGGCCTACCTGGTGGTGGTGGATCCGGCGGCCTACGCCGAGATCTCCCGCACGGTCGGGGTCGGCGAGTTCGACGGGGCGAAACTGGCCGGCACGTCGGGCGGCCGGGACACCCCGGTGCCCGCCCTGGTCAGCCGCGACCTGGCCAAGCGGCTGGCCGCCGGGCCGCCCCAGGTGCGCACGCCCAACGGCAACGCCCTGCGCCTGAGCGTCGTCGCGACCGTCGCCGCGACCCCGGCCCTGCCGGACCCGGGCAAGCCCTTCGTCGTGGTTCCGGCCGGTCCCGCCTGGGAGCGGCTGCCGGACGCGAAGCGGGTGAACAAGTGGTTCGCCGTCGGGGACATCGACCCCGAACGGGTCAGGTCGACCCTGCGGGACAACGGCGGCGCCCAGCCGACGGGTCTGGCCAAGCTGGTCGCGGACGACGCCGCGGCCGCCGGCAAGGGCACCCACGGCCTGCCCGTGGGGTACACGGTGCACAGCAGCGCGGAGACGGTCACCGTGCTCGCCGACGATCCGTTGCAGCACGCCGCCGAGCGGCTGTTCTGGTACGCGGCCGCCGCCGGAGCCGGCTACGCCCTGCTCGCCGTCCTGCTGACGCTGTTCCGCGCCGCACCCGAGCGCACCGCCGTCCTCGCCCGCCTGCGCACCATGGGCCTGCGCCCCCGCCAAGGACTCGCACTGATCATCACCGAGGCACTGCCGCAGACCCTCGCGGCCGCCGTCGGCGGCGGCCTGGCCGCCCTCGCGGCCGTCGCCCTGCTCGGCGGCGCCTTCGACATCTCCACCCTCGTCGGCGCCAAGGTCGGCGACGCCATCACCCCCGTCCTGCTCCCCGTCCTGCTGCCCACCACCGGCCTCGCCCTGCTGGTCGGCCTCGGCATCGTCCTGGAGACCCTCATCGCCGGCCGACGCCAGATCGCCACCGAACTCCGCGCCGGGGAACAGGCATGACGCCGCGAGGGGCGGCCCGCGCCGCCGCCGTGGGAACCACCGGCACCGGCCGGGCCGAGCGCACCGACCGGACCGCACAGACAGACCGCACCGACCGGGCCGACCGGACCGTCGAGACAGGAGAGCAGCCGTGAAGAGCACCCCCCAGGAGCGGCCGGCGGTCGAGGCCCCCAGCCTCCAGGAGCTCCGGCAGCGGGCCCTGGCCGCCGCCTCGCCCAAGGCCTACGGAGCGGGCTCGGCCATCGTCTGCGACCGGCTGGTCCGGATCTTCAGCGCCGAGGGCATCGAGGTCCAGGCGCTGCA
The DNA here is from genome assembly GCF_042896295.1 of Kitasatospora sp. NPDC001309. NCBI lineage: Bacteria > Bacillati > Actinomycetota > Actinomycetes > Kitasatosporales > Streptomycetaceae > Kitasatospora > Kitasatospora sp. NPDC001309. Next base: position 1,468 of record NZ_JBIAXC010000011.1, read on the forward strand.
GGGTCTGGAACTGACCATCCAGCAGGGCGACCTGGTGGGCCTGGTCGGTGCCTCCGGCAGTGGCAAGTCGACCCTGCTGACCATCCTCGCCGGACTCGACGTGCCGACTGCGGGCACCGCCACCGTCGCGGGCTGCGACCTGCTGGAGATGTCCGCCAAGGAACGGCTGCGCTACCGCCGCGAGGTGGTCGGCTTCATCTGGCAGCAGACGGCCCGCAACCTGCTGCCGTTCCTGACCGCGGCCGAGAACATCGCCCTGCCGATGCAGTTGCGCGGCCGCCGGAGCGGGGGGACCGGCCCGAAGCAGCAGGCCGCCCGGGTGGCCGAGCTGATGGAGGCCCTGGAGATCGGGGAACTCGCCCACCGGCGCCCCAACGAGCTCTCCGGCGGCCAGCAGCAGCGGGTCGCCATCGCGGTGGCGATGGCCAACAACCCGCCGGTGCTGCTCGCCGACGAGCCGACCGGTGAGCTGGACTCCGAGACCGCGGGGGTGATCTTCGAGTCCTTCCGCACCGTCAATCGGGAGCTCGGCACCACCGTCGTGATCGTCACCCACGACCCGATGGTCGCGGGCGAGGTCCGCCGCACGGTGGCCATCCGGGACGGGCGGACCAGCAGCGAGGTGCTGCGCCGCACCGTGACGGACGAGCACGGCGAGGAGTCGGTCAGCGAGCGCGAGTACGTGATGCTCGACCGCGCCGGCCGGGTCCAACTGCCCGTCAAGTTCCTGGAGTCGCTCGGCATGGAGCACCGGGTGGCGGTCGACCTCGCGGCCGACCACATCGAGGTCCGTCCGGACGACCTCGCGGGGAGCTGAGGGGGCGGTTCCTCAGCCGTCGCCGCCCGTCCGCTGGAAGAGGCCGCTGCCCTCGGCCTCCTGCCGGAGGTCGGGTGGCGCGGCTCCGCCGGTGCGCTCCCCCCGGGAGGGGGCGGTGCAGCGGGCGAAGAGGAACAGGGCACCGGCCGCCGCGGCGAGGATGCCGAGTGCGGTCAGGACGCGTAGCCAGGTCAAGGGGTGCCTCCTGGGGGCGGTGCGAGGGAGCGCCGCCGGGGTGTATCGGCAGCTCGGCCCGCACGGTCGAGTGCCCACCGTGGGGTTCTTCCCGTCGGCTGGTGCGCAACAGGTGGCCTACGCGGGCGCTCGAAGCACCGGAGGGGCGCGTCACATGGTTTCGCGCGCCCCTGTGGCGATGACGGTCCGCCCGCGCCGCTCCTCGGCCAGCGTGCGCAGGGCCGGCAGGTCGGGCTTGCCCAGCCCGGTCAGCGGGATCGCGGGGAGCAGCAGGACGGTGTCCGGGACGCACCGGGCGTCCCCGCGCTCCCGGACCCAGCGGCGCAGCTGGTCCGCCGTCACCCGGGCGCGCGGAGCCACCGCGACGGCGGCGTGGACGCGCTCCAGGCGGTCCGGGTCGGTGCTGGTGAACATCACCGCCTCGTGCACGTCCGGATGGCTGCGCAGCGGCTCCTCGACCTGGTGGGGGAACACATTGTGCCCCTCGACAACGGCCATCGCGTCCCGTCGGCCCGCCACCGTCAGATAGCCCGCCGCGTCCAGGCTGCCCAGGTCCCCGGTGTGCAGCCAGCCCTCCCGCAGCACCCGCGCGGTCAGCTCCGGGTCCCGCCAGTACCCGGCCATCGCGGTCGGGGTGCGGACGCAGATCTCCCCGGTCCGGCCCGGCGGCAGCGGCGCGCCCTCCTCGTCCAGGATCCGCACCCCGGTGTCCGGGTACGGGCGCCCGGCGGTGCTCAGCAGCCTCGGGTCCAGGTGCTCGTCCGGACTCAGCCGGGAGACCGGCCCGCACTCCGTCAGGCTGTACGTCTGGTGCAGCACCCGGCCCAGCCGCCGGGTCGCCTCCGCCAGCCGGCGCGGCGAGGGCGGACAGCCGGTGTAGCCGACCCGGCGCAGGCTGCCGGTGTCCGTCCCGGCCAGCAACGGGTGGTCCAGCAGCCGGTAGAGCAGGTGCGGCGGCAGGTACACCCGGGACACCCGGTGCCGCTCCACGGCCGCGAGCACCTCCTCGGCCGCGAAGCCCTCCTGCAGCACCACCGTGCCCCCGGCCGCCAGGGCGAGGTCCGCACTCGTGCCGCCGCCGTGCGCGAGCGGGGTGCAGAGCAGGAAGGACGCCCCGGACAGCAGCGCGGGCCGGGGCGGACGGGCGAAGCGGCGCAGCACGCCCTTCGGCCGGCCGGTGGTGCCACTGGTGAACCGGATCGCCATCACGTCCTCGGGGCGGCAGCGCGGCTCCAGCGGGGCGGCGGAGCAGGCCGCGGCGAGCTCGACGAGGTCCGTGCCGAAGGCCGTCGGGCCGAGGGCGAACACCCCCGCGGCGGGCAGCGCCCGCGCCACCGCCCCGGCCGCCGCGGCGTACCGGAGGGGGTCGAAGACCAGCGCCGCGGTCTCGGCGAACCCGGCCAGCGCCACCACGTCGGCGACCGGGAGGTCCGGGCCGGGCATCGCCACCCGGCAGCCCAGCAGGTTGGCCGCCAGCCGGACCAGCACCGCCTCCGGGGTGTTCCCGGCGAGCACGGTGACGCCGTCCCCGCGCCCGAGCCCGGCCCGGTCCAGCGCGCGGGCCGTCCGGAACACCGCGTCCAGGCACTCCCGGGCGGTCAGCGCCGTGGTGCCGCGGGACAGGGCCGTCCGCCCCGGATCCCGCGCGAGTCCGTCCAGCACCAGCCCGGTGTACGTCCCGCCGGCCTCTGTCATGCCCACCCTTCCGCTGTCTGACGAGGCGTCAGTCTAGGGCGCGGCACCACCACGGGTGCCCGGTGGGTGGGGCCCGCTCCGTACGACGGTGCGGGCGCCCGGCTTGTTAGGGTCGGCGGTCGATCGGACAGGGAACAGGGGAGCGGTGGACAGCGGCGAGTCGGGGACGACGGGGACGGCGGAGATGACGGGGGCGGCGGTGCTGGCGCCGCGTGGGGTGCTGGACCTGCGGGGTGCGGCCGGGGGGCGGTTCGTCGTGGAGTACCCGGCCGGGGCCGTGGTGGTGGTCTCGGGCCTGCCCGGGGCCGGCAAGAGCACGCTGCTGCGCCGCTGGTCGGCCGGCGGCGGGGCCGCGACGGTGGACCCGCGGACGGTGCACGAGGCCTGCGAGGCGGTGATGCCCGCGCGCCTGCCGTACGCCGTCTACCGGCCGTGGGCGCGACTGGAGCACGTCCGGCTGCTGCGGAGCTCGGTGCGGCGCGGTGGACCGCTGCTGGTGCACGACTGCGGCAGCCGCGCCTGGATGCGACGCTGGCTCGCCCGGGAGGCCGGCCGGCAGGGCCGCGAACTGCACCTGGTGCTGCTCGACGTCGGCGCCGCCACCGCCCTCGACGGCCAGCGGGCCCGCGGACGGCACGCCTCCGCCCGGGTGTTCGCCCGGCACCACCAGGGCCTGGCACGGCTGTCGGCGGCGTTCACCCGGCACACCCGGTCCGGCGGACCGCCGCCGACCCCGGAGGCGGCCTCCGTCCTGCTGCTGGACGCCGTCTCCCGGTCGAGGGCGGAGACGGTCGCCTTCGGGCGGGCGGCATGATGGCCCGGAACCGGTGAAGGGGTGGCGGATGGCGGACGACGGGGAACGGGGCGTTCCCGAGCGGGTGGCGGCGGCCGAGCGGGGCGCCGCCCGGCTGGGGTTCGGGAAGAGCTGCACCCGGGAGGTCGGCCGGCTGCTGGCGTTCGCCGCGGCGGCCAAGCCGGGCGGTAGGGTCGCCGAGAGCGGCACGGGTGCGGGCGTCGGTACGGCCTGGCTGCGCAGCGGGCTCGGGCCGGGCGGGCGGCTGGTCACGGTCGAGCGGGACGGGCGACTGGCCCGGGAGGCCGCGGCGCTGTTCGCGGGGGACGAACGGGTGCGGGTGCTGCACGGGGACTGGCGGCTGCTGGCGGAACACGCGCCGTTCGACGTGTTCTTCTGCGACGGCGGCGGCAAACGCGACGACCCCGACCGCGTGGTCGACCTGCTCGCCCCCGGCGGCCTGCTGCTGATGGACGACTTCACGCCCTCGCCGCACTGGCCGCCCCGCTACGGCGGTGAGGTCGACCGGCTGCGCCTGCACTACCTGACGCATCCGGCGCTGGCGGCGAGCGAGGTGCTGACCACGCCCGGCAGTTCGGCCGTGCTGGCGGTGCGACGGGCCTGACCCCGGCCCGGTGGCGGGGACGAACGGGGGGATGATGGGCGGATGGTGACGATCGAGACCTCCCGGCTGGTCCTGCGGCGCTGGCGCGAGAGCGACGTGCCGGTGATGGCCGAGGTGCACGCGGACCCCGAGGTGATGCGGTGGATCGGCGACCGGCGCGTCCTCGGCCCGGAGCTGAGCCGGGCGGCGGTCGAGCGGTGGGAACGGGCCTGGGAGGACGAGGGGTTCGGCCTGTTCGCGGTGGAGCTGCGCGAGACCGGCGAACTCGCCGGGTTCGCGGGCCTGGCGGTGCCGCTGTTCCTGCCCGAGGTGCTGCCCGCCGTCGAGATCGGCTGGCGGCTCGGCCGGTCGTTCTGGGGCCGGGGCATCGCCACCGAGGCGGCGACGGCGGCGCTGCGGTTCGGCTTCGAGGACTGCGGGTTGGAGCGGGTCGTCAGCATCGCCCAGATCGGCAACACCGCCTCCGAGCGGGTGATGGCCAAGCTCGGTCTGCGGGTCGAGCGGGAGACCACCGTCCCCGGCAACGGCAACGCCGTCCGGGTCCACGAACTGACCCGCGCGCGGTACCTGGGCCGGGAGTCCTGACCGGGAGTTCTGACCGGGAGTCCTGACCGGAGAGCCCCGGCCGGGAAAACCGCTGGCCCCGCCCGGTGCGACGGTCCTAGAGTCTGCGCGCACCGGAACCAGCGAGCACGGGGGAGCAGATGAGCAGGGCCGAGGCCGTACGGGCCGCGAACGCGTTGGGGGAGCGCTGGGTCGGGGAGGCCGGTCTGCGGCAGGGGTCCGTCCTGATGCCGGCCGGCGTCTGGCCGCTGCTCGGGCTGCTGGCCCCGGCCGGAAGCGCCCCCGTCCAAGGCGAGTTGGCGCAGGCGCTCGGGGTGCCGGTCGCGGCCGCCGCCGAGCGCGCCCGCGAACTGCTCGGCCTGTTGCGGGACATCCCCGCGGTGCGCTCCGCGCTGGGGGTCTGGACCGACGACCGGCTGCGGCTGCGCCCGGAGTGGCGGGCCTCCGTCCCGGCGGACCTGGTCGGGCGGTTGAGCGGTGACACGGAGCAGGACAAGAAGCTGCTGGACGCCTGGGCGAGCGAGCAGACCGACGGAGCGATCGACGAGATGCCGGTCGGGTTGAACCCGGACAGCCGGCTGGTGCTGGCCTCGGCGCTCACCCTGCGGACGGACTGGATCCGGCCGTTCCAGGACTTGGGGGGAATCGGCGGGAACCACACGGACGACTGGGGCCGGCCCGTCCGCTACCTGACCGGGGCGACGCGCCTGCTGGACCGTGCAGCCCTGCTGGAGACGCCCGCGGGCCCGGTCACCGAGTTCCAGGTGCTGGGGTACGGCGACATCACCGTGCACCTGCTGCTCGGCGAGCCGACGGCCGATCCCGGCAGCGTGCTGGCCGCCGGGATCGGGTCGCTCTCGCAGCGCCACCGCCGCACCACCGCCGACCGGTTGCCGGTCGGCACCACCGGCCCCGGGCTCTCGGTCGGGGCGCTGGCGCGGTACGAGCCGGAGGACCTGCTGACCGTGGGCGTCCCGCAGTTCACCGTGGCGGCCGACCACGATCTGCTGGCCCGCAAGGAACTCTTCGGGCTGACGACGCTCAGCACCCCGTCCGCGACGGAGGACCGGCTGCCCGGCCTCCAGGTCGGCGGGCTGCCGCTGTTCGCCGACAGCGCGCGCCAGAAGGCCACCGCGACCTTCGGCGCCCGCGGGTTCCGGGCTTCCGCGGTGACGGCGATCGGGATCATGGCGGGCGGCGCCGCGGCCGTGTCGCGGCCGCCGTTCCTGCAGCGCCACGTCAGCGTGGAGTTCGGCGGCCCGTTCGGCTTCCTCGCCGTCCACCGGCTCTCCCGGCTGGTGCTGGCGGCGGGCTGGGTGACCGAACCGGACGCGGCCGTGGACCCCAGGGGGGACTGGTCGGAGGAGGACGAGGACTGGTGAGGACGGGCAGGTGTCGGCGCGGTGTCCGGAGCGCCGGAATCCGGGTCGCCCACCGTAACCGCCCCCGGTGGCGCGGGTGCACTGCGAGACTGGGGTGAGCAGAGTCCGTCACGGAGAGAGGTCACACCCCGCATGCCCAGCAGCGCAGCCGTCGACAACCCGTGGTTCCGCCGGTTCAACCCGTCCGACTTCGCTCCCGCCCGGATCGTGATCTTCCCGCACGCCGGCGGATCGGCCAGCTACTACATGGACTACACCAACGCGCTGGCGCCGTACGCCGACGTGCTGGCCGTCCAGTACCCGGGCCGGCAGAACCGCTACGCGGAGCCGACGATCGACTCGGTGCCGGAACTCGCCGAGCAGGTCTACCAGGAGCTGCGCGGCTGGATGGACCGCCCGGTCGTGTTCTTCGGGCACAGCATGGGCGCGGCGGTCGCCTTCGAGGTCACCCGCCGCTTCGCCCGGGACGGCCTGGCCGGGCCGGAGCGGCTGTTCGTCTCGGCCGGCCGCGCGCCGTCGCTGCCCCGGGACAGCGCGGTGCACCTGAGGTCGGACGACGGCATGCTGGAGGAGATCGTCCGGCTCGGCGGTACGGACGAGCGGATCCTCGACGTGCCGGCCCTGCGCGAGCTGATCCTCCCGGCGCTGCGGGCCGACTACACCGCCATCGAGACCTACCTCGCCGCGCCGGACGCCGTCGTCCCGCAGCCGATCACCGCCCTGGTGGGGGAGAGCGACGCCAACGCCACGGTGGAGCAGGTCGCCCAGTGGGAGCGGCACACCACCGGGGGGTTCAGCCTGCGGGTCTTCCCGGGCGGGCACTTCTACCTGGCGGAGCAGATCGACGCCGTGGTGCGGCTGCTCACCGCGCACCTGCGGGGCTGACGGTACGTCGCGTTCCTGTCCCGGCCCTGGTTCCGGCCCCGTCCCGAGGGGGAGCGGGGCCGGGCCGGGGCGTCAGGTGGTGTAGGCGGAGTTGAGCCGGACGTACTCCTCGGTGAGGTCGCAGCCGTAGACGGTGAAGGCGCCGTCGGCGATGCCCAGGTCGATCCGGATCACCACCTCGTCGCCGCCGAGGTAGCGGCGGGCCTGGTCGAGCAGGGCCTCGCCCGGCTCCTCCGGGTACATCGGGAGCTCGTCGAAGCCGATCCGGACGGCGGCCGGGTCGATGTCGGTCTCGTCCCGGAGCTTGCCGACGGCCATGGTGATGCGGCCCCAGTTCGGGTCGGCCCCGTGCACGGCGGCCTTGACCAGCGGGGAGTTGACCACGCTCTTGCCGACGCGCTTCGCCTGGGCGGCGTCACGGGCACCGGTCACCCGGACCTCGATCAGCTTGGACGCGCCCTCGCCGTCCGAGGCGATCTCCCGTACGAGGTGCAACGCGCACTCGTCCAGGGCCTGTTCGAAGGCGGCCGGGTCGACCGGGCCGGCCAGTCCGTTGGCGAAGAGCGCCGCGGTGTCGCTGGTGGAGGTGTCGGTGTCGATGCTGAGCGCGTTGAAGGTCCGGTCCATGACGCGCCGGAACAGGGTGTCGAGCCGGTCGGCGGGAAGGTCGGCGTCGGTGAAGAAGAAGGTCAGCAGGGTCGCCATGTCGGGTTCGATCATGCCGACGCCCTTGGCGATGCCGACCAGGACGGCGTCGCCGCAGCGGACCCGGACCTCCTTGTGGCGGGTGTCCGTGGTCATGATGGCCTTGGCCGCCGCGGTGTAATCGGCCGCCGGGAAGGGCCAGTTCAGGGCGGAGAGCCCGGCGCGGATGCCGTCCATGGGGTACGGGCGACCGATCACGCCGGTGGAGGCGATGACGAGTTCCTCCGGGGGGATCCCGACGATCCCGGCGACCCGGTCGCGCACCTCGGCGGCGTTGTCCGCCCCGGTGCGCCCGGTGGCGACGTTGGCGTTGCGGGACAGCACGACCATCCCGCGACAGGCCCCGAGGGCGGCCGCCCCGCGGCTGAGCAGGACGCTGGGGCCGGCGAAGCGGGAGCGGGTGAACACCGCGGCCGACCGGCAGGGGACTTCGGAGACGACGGCCGCGAAGTCGTCCTCGACGTCCTTGAGGCCCATGTTGGTCGTGACGGCGCGGAAGCCGCGGGGTGCGACGGGCTGCATGGTGGATCGATCCCTCTCCGAGTGGGCCCGGCGCGGGGCGCGGTGGGCGGCCTCGAACCCGGAGTCGGTGAATAGATTTGCGGAGAACTGAATACATCAAACATTTCGGCGTGGTCAATGAGTTATCTCAGTGCATGACTATGCGAACGGGTTCGACGGTCGGAGCGGCCCGGGAGAGGGCTCGGGGTTCCGTCGCGTCCGGCCCCTGCCGGTGGCCCGGCGGCTCGACTACTGTGCCTGGTTGATGGACCGTCAACGGATCGTCAACGGATCGTCGACAGAGCCCGGGAGGCTGCCGCATGCGCCGGATCGCCGTCGTCGGAGCGGGCCAGGCCGGCCTCCAGCTCGCGCTCGGGCTGCTGGCCGACGGCTGCGAGGTGACGCTGGTCGCCGAGCGCACCCCGGACCAGCTGCGGGACGGGCGGGTGCTGTCCACCCAGGCGATGTTCGGCCCGGCGCTGCGGATCGAGGCGGCGGCCGGGCTGGACCTGTGGGCGGCCGAGGCCCCGGCGGTGCACTCGGTGGACGCGGCGCTGGTGGTGCCGCCGGGCGTCCGCGCGCTGGAGTTCACCATGACCCTCGACGAGCCGGCCCGGTCCGTCGACCAGCGGATCAAACTGTCCCGCTGGCTGGAGCTGTTCGCCGAGCGCGGAGGCTCGGTCGAGTACCGCTCCCTGGACCGAATCGGGCTGCACGAACTGGCCCGCCGGCACCAGCTGACCGTGGTCGCGACCGGGCGCGGCGAGCTCGCCGGGATCTTCCAGCGCGACCCCCGGCGCTCGCCGTTCGACCGGCCGCAGCGCGCCCTGTCCTGCCTCTACGCGCACGGCGTCGGGGCGCCCGACCCGGCCGCCGGGCCCAGGGCCCGGATGCACGCCCTGCCCGGCCTGGGTGAGCTCTACCTCCAGCCGGCCCTGACCCGTACCGGCCCGTGCGACATCCTGCTCTGGGAGGCGCTGCCCGGCGGCCCGCTGGACGTGTTCGGCGACGGGCCCGCACCCGACGTCCACCTCGACCGGATCCGCGCCCTGCTGGCCGAGCACCTGCCCTGGGAGGCGGAGCTGTGGCGGGAGGCCGAACCCACCGATGCCGGGGCCGGGCTGTCGGGTGCGGTCACCCCGACCGTCCGCCGGCCGGTGGCCGAACTGGGCTCGGGCGTCGACGCCGTGCACGTGCTGGGTGTGGGCGACGCGGTGGTGGTCAACGACCCGATCACCGGCCAGGGCGCCAACGGCGCCGCCCGCGCGGCGCAGGCGTACCGGCGGGCGATCCGCGAGCACGGCGACGCCCCGTTCACCGCGGACTGGATGTGCCGCACCGCCGAAGGGTTCTGGCAGCGGCACGCCCGCCACGCCGTCGACTTCACCACGGCCCTGCTGACCATGCCGGACCACCTCCAGGGCGTCTTCGCGGGCGCGGCGGAGCACCCGGAGGTCGCCCGTCGGCTGGCCAACACCTACGCCGAGCCGAGCGACCACGCCGCCTGGCTGGCCACGCCCGAGCTGACCGCCGGGTACCTGGCCTCGGTCGGGCGCTGAACGTCCATACGGGCGGGGGGAGGACCCCGCCCGGGCCGGGGGAGCGTCAGACCAGGTCGAAGCGGGTCGGACCGCCCTGCGCCCAGATGCCGCGGGAGGCCTGGTCCGGGTAGCGGACGGTCTCCGAACGGGCGCTGAGGACCCGGGTGAGCTGCTGCTCCGGCTCGTGGGCGGCCCAGCCCGGGTCGCCGGTGCCGACGAAGCGGACCCAGGCCTGCTGGAGCTCCCGGGAGACCGCGACGGCCTCCGGGGCGGGCGGGTCGCCGAGGAAGTGCCGGCCCATCGGGCTGTCCAGGGAGCCGAAGGCCAGTGGGACGTCCAGGCCGTGGCAGGCGCCGAACGCCCCGCCCAGGGCCGGGGCCGGGTAGGCGAGTTGGAAGAGGTGGGAGGTGCCGCCGGCCGCCGTGTTGCCCTCGGCGAGGTGGAGCGAGGGGATCCGGAACAGCGCGTCGGAGAAGACGGCCCCGACCAGGGTGTCGGGCGTGGCGCCGGGGAAGGCGGCGCGGTAGGCGTCCGGGCCGCCCGGGTGCGGGGCGAGCAGCGCCAGCGCGGTGCGGGCGTCCTCCTCGGTGAAGGCGCCGTGCCGGCCGGCCAGGACGGCGAACAGCCGGAACTCCTCCCGGGCGTGACCGACCAGCAGCTCGATGCCCTCGGCCCGTCCGGCGGCCAGTGCCGTCCAGGGCTCCTCGGTGAGGAGCTCGCCGTCGACCACCGGCACGGTGGGGACGCCGGTCTGGGCGAGCCGGCCCCAGCGCGCGAGATGCCCGGGGAGGGCGGCGCCGAGCCCGGTGACGGCCTCGGCCAGCTGCCAGGGGTCGATGCCGGCGAGGCCGGCCGCGGTGGGGGCGGCGCCGAGCCGCTCCGCCAGGGCGGCGGTGATCTCGGCGGCCAGCGCGGGGGTGGCGAGGTTGCCGCCGACGGAGTGGGCGATCGCCCGGTGGAACAGGCCGCGGGCCCGCGGCACGGCCAGCAGCGCGGCCACCGAGGAGGCCCCGGCCGACTGGCCGGCGACGGTGACCCGGGCGGGATCGCCGCCGAACGCGGCGATGTTGTGCCGCACCCACTCCAGGGCCGCGATCTGGTCGAGGAAGGCGCGGTTGGCCGGGGCGCCGTCGAGGAGGGCGAAACCCTCGGCGCCCACCCGGTAGTTGACGGTCACCACGACCAGGCCGGCCCGGGCCAGCTCGGTCTGGTCGTACAGCGGGTCGCCCGCGGTGCCGGAGATGAAGCCGCCGCCGTGCAGCCAGACCAGCACCGGCAGCCCGGCCGAGTCCGGGTGCGGGGTGCAGACGTTGAGCGTCAACCAGTCGGTGCCGGTGGTCGGTTCGGCCTGGAGGGGGCCGGACTGGGGGACGACGGGGCCGTACGCGACGGCCTCGCGGACGCCGTCCCAGGGCTCGGGCGGTACGGGGGCGGCGAAGCGGAGCGGGCCGACCGGGGGCCGGCCGTAGGGGATGCCGCGGAAGGCGGCGAGGCCGCGGTCCACGAAGCCGCGGACGGCTCCTGCGGTGGTGCGGGCGACGGGCTGCACGAGCACGGGACGCTCCTCCCTCGGAATGCCTCCAGCGTTGTCGGTCAGTTGTACATCAGCCGGATGGGCGCCGGGTACGTCCCGGGGGCGCTGTACGGGGAGGAGGTCCGGCCGGCCCGTGACGGCGTGGCAGGCTGGGCGGGTACCGCCGCCGCACGGCACCGGACCACCGCCGTCCCCACCGCACCAGCCCCGCACGACGCAAGCCCCGCGACCAGGAGCACCCGCATGGACCGACCCGCCTCCCTCCGCCTCGACGCCACCGCCTCCGGGCACCCGGCCGGCATCCTCGACGCCGCCGAACAGGCCGAACGCCGGGGCATGGACCGGCTGGTGGTCGCCGAGACCGCGTACGACCCGTTCCTGCAGCTCGCCCGCGCGGCCGACCGCACCGCGTCGATCGAGCTGGCCACCGGCATCGCGGTGGCCTTCGCCCGCACCCCGATGACGCTGGCCTACCAGGCCTGGGGGCTGCACGCGGCCTCCGGCGGTCGGGCCGTCATCGGGCTGGGCTCGCAGGTCAAGCCGCACATCGAGAAGCGCTTCGGGATGCCCTGGGACCGGCCGGCCGTCCGGATGCGGGAGTACGTGCACGCGGTGCGGGCGATCTGGCACAGCTGGCAGACCGGTGAACGGCTGCGGTTCCGGGGCGAGTTCTACACCCACACGGTGATGACGCCGGTGTTCTCGCCCGACCCGGTCCCCTCCGGGGTGCCCCGGATCCTGCTCGCGGGCGTCGGGCCGCTGATGACCCGCACCGCCGGGGCGGTGGCGGACGGCTTCCTCGCGCACCCGTTCTCCTCCACCGCCTACCTGACCGAGCAGGTACTGCCCGGGCTGGTCGAGGCGCGGGCACGGGCGGAGGCCGAGGGGGCGGAGTGGACCGGGCGGCCGTTCGAGACGGTCGGCAATGTGCTCACCGCCACCGGCCGGACCGAGGAGGAGCTGGCGGCCAACCGGGCGGGGGTGCGCGAGCGGCTGGCCTTCTACGCCTCCACCCCGGCCTACCGCCCGGTGCTGGCGCAGCACGGCTGGGAGGGGTTGCAGGAGGAGCTGCACACCCACTCGGTGCGCGGGCGCTGGGCCGAGATGACGGCGCTGGTCTCCGACGAGGTGTTCGACGCCTTCGCGGTCTCCGGCACGGTCGAGGAGGCCGCCCGGGAGATCCACCGCCGGTACGCGGGGCTGGTCACCCGGCTGTCCGTCAACCTGCCCGAGGACGCGGATCCGGCGCTCGGCCTGGACGTGCTGGCGGCGGTGCGCGCGCTGGGCTGAGCGGAAACTGTCCAGGAACTGCCGTACAGGGATGGTGATCGGTCGTGAACTGATCAAGATGCGTCACATTCGGGCAAGCCGCCCTCGGTGGTCCGCCCGGGAGGGAGGATCACGCTGAGCAGGCGGACCGTGCCCGGTGGGCAGCGGCCTGTCATGTCTTGGCCATCCGCTCCTGGCCGTCCGCCGACGATCCCGGGGGTGCCCGCGTGTCCGTGTCCGACGATCGCACCGCAGCCGACGACCCGTACGGGCCCTGGGGGCCCGCCGAGGAGGACGAACTCGCCGACCTCGACGAGTTCCTGCGCGTCAGCGCCGAACTCACCGGCTTCGACGTCCCCGAACTCCGCGCCACCGGCATGGCCGACGAGCACCACCGCACCACCCTGGCCCACCGGGTCCGGGACGAGCACGCCCTGGTCCACCTCTGGTACGTCGGTGCCTGGCCCGGCGAGGCCCCGAGCTCCACCCGCGCCCACGACCACGGACTGGTCTGGCGGACCTTCCGGGGCAGCCCGCCCGGCGCCGCCGCCCCCGGGTACGGCAGCTGGGCCGAGGCCCCGTCCGGCAGTGCCCCGTCCGGTAGTGCCGCGTCCAGCACTGCCGCGTCCGGCAGCGCCCCGTTCGGCGGCGCGTCGTCCGGAGGTGAGCAGCAGTGAGCGCCCACTGGGACGCCGTCGTGGTCGGGGCCGGCTTCGCCGGCAGCCTGGTCGCCCAGCGCCTCGGCGCCCGGGGATGGCGGGTCCTCGTCCTGGAAGCCGGCCGGCCCGCACCGGGCAGCGCCGAGACCTCCGCCGCCCACCGCGCGGCCGGCGGCGGCCCGCCCACCTCGCCCTACCCGCACAACCCCGACGCCCCCTCACCCGACGTCACCGACCTCACCGGCCACCCGGACGGCGGCTACACCGCCGACGGGCACCTGCGCCAGTACGGCCCGCTGCCCTACGCCAGCGGCTACCTGCGCGCCAACGGCGGCACCGGACTGCTCTGGACCGGCCTCACCCCGCGCATGCACCCCGAGGACTTCCGCACCGGCGACCTCGGCCACGGCCGCAGCTGGCCGATCGGCTACCACGACCTGGAACCCCACTACCGCGACGCCGAACAGGAACTCGGCGTCGCCGCCGACGCCGAGGAACAGCGCCGCGCCGTCGGCCTGCCCCTCCCCGCGGGCTACGCCTACCCGATGCGGGCGATCCCGGCCAGCCACCTCGACCGGCAGCTGGCCCGCGCCCTCGACGGCCGGACGGTGCGCGACCCCGCCATGACCGACCCGGCCCGGCTCGCCGTCACCCGCACCCCGCACGCCCGCAACGGCCTGCCCACCCGGCCCGGCACCGGCCACGGCGCGCCCTGCGCCGGGAGCGCGAGCTGCGTCCCCGCCTGCCCGGGCGGCGCCAAGTACACCCCGCTGCGCACCCAGGCCCGCTGGGCGCCCGCCGTCGAACTGCGCACCGAGGCCGTGGTCAGCCGGGTGCTCGCCGACCCGGGGACCGGACGGGCCACCGGGGTCGAGTACCTGGCCGGCGGCACGGCGCACCGGGTGACCGCCGACCTGGTGGTGATCGCCGCGCACGCGATCGAGAACGCCCGGCTGCTGCTGCTGTCCGGCCTGGCCAACCGCAGCGACCAGGTCGGCCGGAACCTGATGGACCACCCCGCGCTGCTCACCTGGGGGCTGATGCCCGGCCAGGTCGGCCCCTACCGGGGGCCCGGCTCCACCAGCGGACTGGAGGCCTTCCGCTTCGGCGGGGCCCGCCGGCACCGGGCGCCGTTCCGGATCGAGATCGGCAACTGGGGCTGGTCCTGGGCCGGCGGCGACCCGGCGACCGAGGCCGCCGCGCTGCTCGCCGCCGGGCTGCGCGGCAAGGAGCTGCGCGAACGCCTCGGTGACCGGCTCGGGCGGCAGTTCTCGCTCCAGTTCGAACTGGAGCAGCCCGCCGACCCGGCCAACCGGGTCACCCTCGACCCGCAGCGGCGCGACCCGCTCGGCCTGCCCGCCCCCGCGATCCACTACGACCTGGACGGCTACGTCCGCGAGGGCATGGCCTCCGCCCGGGCCGTCTCCGACCAGCTCTTCGCCCTGCTGGGCGCCGAGGACCACACCGCCTACCCGGGCGCGGGCTGGCCCGGCCGGCTGGAGCACCGCGGCGCCGTCCACGGCTACCGGGGAGCCGGCCACGCCGGCGGCACCCACCTGATGGGCGATTCCCCCGGCAACTCCGTGGTCGACCAGTGGCAGCGCTGCTGGGACCACCCCAACCTGTACGCCGTCGGCTGCGGCTCGATGCCCTCGCTCGGCACCTCCAACCCCTCGCTCACCATGGCCGCCCTCGCGCTGCGCAGCGCCGAGCGGATGCACCAGGACCTGCTGGAGCTGCGGCGGCCGGCCGCCCTCTCCCCGCCCCGCACGCCCGTACCCCCCTCGATCTCGGAGCCCTCATGACCGGCCTGCCGCTGCCGCCCGTCCCGGAGCCGTACCACCTGCCCTTCCACTACGGCGCGCTGCACAACATCGGCGTCGACTACCTGGTGGACCCGGAGCGGGCCCGCCGGCTGCTCGACAAGCGCCACCCCGGGCTGAGCGCCGCGACCTTCGACGGCGGGGCCTGCGTCTCGCTCAACTACCAGCTGTACTTCGCCCAGTACCCGAACGGCGGCGGCATCACCGAGGAGCTGGAGATCAACCTGATCGCCCACCCGGTGTTCGCCGAGGACCGCATCCCGGTGGTCAACTACGGCCAGTACGCCCGGGGTTACGACCAGACCAAGCTGCTCGGCATCGCCCGGCTGCACGTGCTGTGCGACAACCCGCTCGCCATCGACGCCGGGCGCCGGCTGTACGCCGAACCCAAGCACCCCGGCTGGTTCGAGACCACCCTGCCCTCCCTCAACGCGGCCGCCGTGCGCGAACGGTGGAGCATCTCCTGCCGCCGGGGCGAACTCGGTCCGGAGGGGCTGCGCCGCCACCAGGAGGAGATCCTCGCCCTGGACGTCGACCTGGTCGGCCTCACCCCCGAGCCGGTGAACAACACCCCGATCACCGGCTACGGCACCGACGACGAGGGCCGACTGCTCGCCGGACCGCTCAACGTCCACCAGCCGTACCGCTACTACGCCCTGGACGACCGCACCGCCGACCGGGTCCGGCTCGACCTCGGCAACCCGGCCGAGGAGGCCGCCCGCGACCTCGCCCAGCTGATCGGCGAGGCCCCGGCGGCCGGTGTCTGGACCTACCAGTCCGCGCCGGTGGCCGCCCACCACCGCGCCTACTACGTCCGGTGACGGCGCGCCCCTCTCCGGAGTGAAACCGCGTCGCCGAGGAGGACGGGCCCCGCTAGTCTCGCGTCCGACATGGACGACACCCACGAGATCGACGGGCTGAGCGACTTCGAGGCGCTCGACCACCTGCACGAGCCCGGGGCCTACCTGCGGCTGGCCCGACGGACCGCCCAGCCCGGGGTGCTGCGCGTGCTGGCCCGGTGCGAGTACTCCTTCGTCTGGCACGAGATCGCCCGTAACTCCGCTGCGCCCGTCGATGTGCTGGTCGCCCTCGCACCCCGGCGGCACGACAGTTGGGACGACAACTGCCTGCTGCGGTTGTTAGCCGCCCGCCCAGAGCTCACCGGCGAGGCCCTGGACGGGGTGGTCGAGCTGGTGGCCGAGCGGCTGCGGGAGGGCGAGCGGCCGTACGCCGCGGTGCTGCTGCTGGCCCGGCGGCCGGGGGTGACGGAGGAACGGCTGAGCCGGCTGGGGCACCTGCCCGGTGCCTCCAGCCGGCTCCGCCGGGGGATCAGCCGTGCGCTGGCGGCCCGCCCGCCGGGCTGAGTTCGGCCGCGGGCTGCCCGCCGGTCGCGGCCGGCTCGGGTGCCCGGGCGGCCCAGCGCCCGGCCAGGACGGTGCCGACCACCAGTTGGAGCTGGTGGTAGGCCATCAGCGGCAGCACCATCACCCCCGCCTCCGACCCGAACAGCACGGTGGCCATCGGCAGCCCGTTGGCCAGGCTCTTCTGCGAACCGCACAGCATCGCCGCGATCGCGGCCGGGCGGTCCAGCCCCAGCCCGCGCGCCCCGAGCCCGGTGGCCGCCAGGGTGGCGGCGAGCAGCGCCAGCAGCACCACGACCATGCCGAGCAGGGCGAACGGCGTCGCCTGGTGCCAGATGCCCTGGGCCACCGCCGCGCTGAACGCCGTGTAGACGACCAGCAGGATCGAGCCGCGGTCCACCGGGGTCAGCAGCCGTTTGTGACGGGCCACCAGGCCGCCGATCCACGGCCGCAACACCTGCCCCAGCAGGAACGGCGCCAGCAGCTGGAGCCCGATCCGCAGCAGCCCGTCCGCCGACAGCCCGGCGTGCGAGCCGAGCAGTCCGGCGACCAGCAGCGGGGTGAGCACCAGCCCGGCCAGGCTGGAGTACGTCCCCGCGCAGATCGCCGCCGGGACGTCGCCCCCGGCGGCGCCGGTCAGCGCCACCGAGGACTGCACCGTGGACGGCACCAGGCAGAGGAACAGCACCCCGGCCTGCAGCTGTTCGGTCAGCGGAACCGGCGTCAGCAGCGCGGTGGCCAGGCCGAGCAGCGGGAAGAGACCGAAGGTGGCGGCGAGCACCAGGCCGTGCAGTCTCAGGTGGCGCAGCCCGGCCAAGGTCTCCCGGGTGGACAGCCGGGCGCCGTAGAGGAAGAACAGCAGGGCCACGGCGAGGTCGCAGGCCGTCGCGGCGAACCGGGCCCCGGCGCCGGAGGCCGGGAACAGCGCGGCCAGGCCCACCGTGCCCGCCAGCGCCAGCAGGTACGGGTCGAACCTGCGCCACCACGACGGGCGTTGGGCGCGGGCCGTCACGGCCCGGCTCCGCCGCCGACCGGGCTGCCGGCCGGGCCCCCGGTCAGGCTTCCGGCCAGGCCCCCGACCAGGGACCCGGCGCCGTCGTGGTCGCTGCCCGCCGAGCCGCCGCCCTGTTGGAGGTTGGCCGTGCGGTCGACCTCCAGCCAGGAGTCGGCGTGCGAGTTGTCGACGACCGTGATCAGGCTGCCGCCCGCGGCGGCCGGGGCCGCGCCGACCGCGAGCAGGGCGCACGCCCCGGTCAGCCCCAGGACGGTGGCCCGCAGCGCGGCGGCCGCCGAGGACGGGGCGGGCCGGCGCGGCCCGGGGCTCAAGCCGTCACGTCCGCGAGCCGCCGGGAGCGCGTGATGTTGCGCTCCAGCAGTTCGGTGGACTCCCGCACGCCGACCGGCTTGGCCAGCTCGGCCTGGGAGGGCAGGCGCCCGTCGGCGCTCTTGAGGCCGGTGAGCGCCTCGTCGATCGCCCGGTGGGCCGCGAACAGGCACGGCGTGCTGTAGATCGCGACATCCACCCCGAGCTCGGTGAGCTCGGTGAGGGACAGCCGGGGGGACTTGCCGCCCGCGATCTGGTTGAACAGCAGGGGCTTGTCGCCGACCTCCTTGCGGATCCGGCGGATCCACTCCTCGCTGCGCACGCCGTCCACCAGGACCACGTCGGCGTCCGTCTCGGCGAGCGCGCGGGCGCGGCGCAGGATGTCCGCCTCCTCGGTGGCGTCGGTGCGGGCGACCACCAGGAGGTCGGTGCGGTCGGCGAGGACGAGTTCGAGCTTCGTCAGGTACTCCTCCAGCGGGAGGACCTGCTTGCCGTCGGCGTGCCCGCAGCGGCGCGGGCGCTTCTGGTCCTCCAGGATCACGCCGGAGGCGCCGATGGCCTCCAGCCGGCGCACCACGTGGCAGGCGACCTCGGGATCGACGTAGCCGTCGTCGATGTCGACCAGCAGGTGGTGCGTGGGGAACGCGCCGCGCAGCCGTTCGACGAAGGCGACCATGTCGGGCCAGGCGATGAAGCCGATGTCCGGCAGGCCGTAGTACGAGGCGGCGAAGCCGAAGCCGGAGACGAACATGCCGTCGTAGTGCTCGGCCGCGATGGAGGCCGAGTACATGTCGTGGACGCCGATCAGGGGCGTGGTGCCCTGGTCCGCGATCGCCGCGCGGAGCCGCTGCCCGGGGCCCGCGGAGGTGGAAGCGTGGAACATGGGTCTCTCCTGACTCGCAAGGATTTTGCCTGAACTTGGCTTTCTCAAGACCAAATCGAGGTGCCATCACTATGCGGTCTTTAAAGGTCCATGGGCAAACCTTTAATAGAGATTCACCCATGTGAGTGAACGAATTTTCGACAATGCGTCAGTCATATGAAGTAAACATTCCGGGTCTGATCTGAGTTCGATACGAGTCCGGGATGACGGCCGGGTGACGGCGGTGCCACGGCCCGCTCAACGGCGCGGAGCGGCGCCGCAACGCGGACCGCCGCCGCAGCGGTCGCTGCGACGGCGGTGGTGGCGGAGGTGCTGGTGGGGCTCCGGCGGGCCCCCGGGACGGTGTCCGGGGGCGCGTCGGATCTGTCGGGATCGCGCCGGAGCGGGGCCGGGGCCGGGGCTGCTCCGGTGGGGTCAGGCGCTCGGGGTGGGGCGCACGGCGCGGCGTTCGCGCAGGGTGCGCAGGACCCGGCGGGTGGCGCGGGTGGCGACCGGGGGGAGGAGGTCCAGGGCGATCCGGCGGGAGGCCGAGCGCTGGAGCTGGGCGGGCGTCTTGACCTGGTAGTTGAGGCGGAGGACCTGGTGGCCGGCGATGCTGTCCTCGTCGACGGCGTAGTCCTCGGCCCGCCAGTCGCGGGCCAGCAGGGTCCGGCGGGCGGCGGCGGCGTCCCCCCAGGTGCCGTAGAACTTCATCGGGGTGAGCAGCACCGGCTGGAGTCCGCCGGTGAAGACGGCCTCCCAGACGGCGGCCGAGACGCCCGGGGTGTGCTCCGAGCGGTAGTCGTCCAGCGAGATCAGACCGTCCTCGGCGAGCGCGGCCCGGGCCACCAGGATGTCCCCGCTGACGTGCTCGTACAGGTGCGAGGCGTCGACGTGGACGAAGCGGCAGCTGCCCGCCGGGATCCGGCCGTCGGCCAGCACCGAGGTGGGGGCCTGGACGATCTCGGGCAACTCGGCGTGGAAGGCGAGGTAGTTGGACTCGAAGGCGCTGCGGGTGAGGGTCTTGCGGTAGGACATGGACATCTCGGCGGCGTTCTCCGCGTCGGAGGCCTCGGAGTCGAAGAGGTCGCAGACGGTCAGCCGCTCGCCCGGCCGGAGGTGGTCCCCGAGCAGGACGGCGCTGCGGCCGAGGTAGCTGCCCAGCTCCAGGATGTCCCCGCTGACCCCGGCGGCCGTCTGGGCGGACAGCAGATGGGAGAACGCGGCCCGGTCCAGGCCGAAGAACCAGCCCGGGATGTCGTCCCGCCGGAGCGGGGCGGGGCCGGTGGCTGCGGTCTCTTCACTGGGCACGGCTGCCTCCAGGGGGCGGGCGGGGCGCGGTGGTGGATCACGCCGGCGGAGGGTCGCCGTGGTCGTGAGGCAGGCCATCATAGCCACGCCCGGGCTGCCCCGGGGCGGGTTCGGAGGGCGTGGTTCCGCGCCGGGGCGGGGCCGTTCGACGTGCCGTTCGGGCCGCTGGTCCGCGCCCCTTGGGGCGCCCGGGCGGTTCGGGCGCCACCGGTTCGCGGTGAGGCGCTGTCAGGGGGTCACCGCGGACCGGCGGCGCCCGCGGCGCCCTCCAGCCCGGCGATGGTCTCGGTCAGCCAGGCGCGCTCGGCGGCGCCGGAGGCCCGGGCGACCAGCAGCATGCCGCGCCGGAACGGGTTCGGCTCCCGCTCGGCGGTGACCGGTCGGCCGTCCCCGTCGTAGAAGAAGCTGCTCGGCGCCTCCAGGAAGTCCAGTCGGCGCCGGAGCACGGCGGCCTGCCGGTCCGGGTCGGCCAGGTGGTGGAGGAAGGCGGCGAGGGTGAAGAAGCGGATCTGGTCGGTGATCTCGGCCTGTTCGGGGTCGGCCAGTCGCCGCAGCAGCTCCACCCGGCCCTCCGGGGAGAGTTCCAGGGTCTGGCGCGGTGCGGCGCCGCTGCCGGGTTCGGTGCGGCGGTGCAGCAGGGCGGCCTTCTCCAGCCGGGTGATCGCGGGGTAGAGCGCGCCGTCGCTGACCGGACGGACGTGACCGGCCAGCCCGGTGATCCGGGACTTGAGTTCGTAGCCGTGCAGGGGCTGGTCGTACAGGAAGCCGAGGATCGCGAGGGTCAGCACGGTCGGAGCCCTTTCGTCGGAGTGCGCCCCATGATGCGCCCCGTACCGCGGATGATGCTACCTCTTGTCGAGGTGCCTCGATTCGATGTATATCCATTCGAGGCAGTCGCCCGCTCCGGTGCGGGTGGCGCGACGATGGGGGAACCCGTGCGTGAACAGTCCGTCCGGCTGGCCTTGTTGGCCGGACCGGTCTACGCGGAACTGCTGTCCGGAGTGGTCGCCACGGTGATCGGGACGCTCTGGGTGGCCGGGCTCGGCGGGGCCGCCGTCGCCGCCGTCACCCTGGCCGGAACCCTGGAGAACCTGCTGCTCGGACTCGTCCTGGTGGTGTCCTCCGGCGTCAGCGTCCGGCTCGCCCGGGCCCTCGGCGCCGGGGACCGGGACGGGGCCGGGCGGATCACCCACGCCGCCTGGCGGCTCTGCGCGCTCGGCACCCTCGCCCTCGCCGCCCCCGGCTTCCTGCTCCGGGACCGGATCGCGGAGGCCTTCCTCGACGGCGAGGCCGCCGTCAGGGCCGCCGAATACCTCACCGTCGCCTTCCCGGCCTTCGGGCTCTTCTTCGCCCAGCGGGTCGCCGACGAACTCTTCAAGGGCGCCGGCGACACCCGCACCCCGATGCGGATCGCGCTGCTCTCCAACGCCCTGCTGCTGGTCCTCGACCCGCTGCTGATCCTCGGCGCCGGCCCGCTGCCCGCCCTCGGCGTGACCGGCGCGGCGCTCGCCCTGACCGCCTCCCGGGCGATCGCCCTCGCCGTCACCCTGCGGTTGCGGCCCCGGGCCGGCGGGCCGGTCCGGGGCGTCGGCCCGGCGGCCGTCGGCATCCTGCGGGCCGGTGCGCCGTTCGGACTGGACTTCACCGCCCGGATGGCCGTCGGCACGGCCCAACTCGCCCTGGTCGCGGGCTTCGGGGTGGCGGCGGTGGCCGGGTACGGCATCGGCTACCGGCTGCTGCTCCTGCTCACCATGGCCTTCTACGCGCTGCGCCAGGCCGCCGCCCTCCGGGCCGCCCACCTCGCCGGGGCCGGCGCGCCCGAGCCGCTGCGCGACCTCCGGCACGCCACCGCCCGGCTCGCCGTCGGGCTGGGCGCCGCGGCGGCGCTGCTGGCGGCGGGCGCGGCCGGCCCGCTCACCGCGCTGTTCGCCGACGACCCGGCGGTGGCCGCCCAGGCCACGGGGTTCCTCCACCTGACGGCCCTCTACCTGCTGCCGTACGCCCCGGCGGTCGCCCTCGGCGGCTACCACCAGGCGACCGG
The DNA here is from genome assembly GCF_042896295.1 of Kitasatospora sp. NPDC001309. NCBI lineage: Bacteria > Bacillati > Actinomycetota > Actinomycetes > Kitasatosporales > Streptomycetaceae > Kitasatospora > Kitasatospora sp. NPDC001309. The sequence continues at coordinate 23,355 of NZ_JBIAXC010000011.1, forward strand.
GGCCGGGCGGGCGCTGGTGGTGTCGGCGGTGTGCGGGCTGGGTGGGCAGTTGGGGGCGGCGGTGGTGCTGTCGCACTGGTGGGGGGTGGACGGGGTGTGGGTCGGCCAGGGGGTCGGTGCGGTGGTGCAGTTGGTGCTGTTGGTGGTGCTCACCCGGCGTGGGGACGGTGGCGGAGGGGATCCGGGGCTGGGCGTGGCGCGGGCCCGGGTGGCGGGCCTCCGGGGCAGGTAGGCGGTCCGGTGGTCGGGCGGGGGCCCGGCCACCGGACCCGGGGTGCGGGGTTCGGGACGTCGGGCTCAGGACGTCGGCGTGGTCGCGCTCCGCAGGCGCTCGGCGAAGGTGTGGGCGGCCGCGAGGTCGCGGCTGTCGGGGCGGTGCTTGTTGATCCCGCCGACCAGGCGGAACGGGAGCCAGGTGTCGTGGCCGCGGGCCGTGAAGCCGTCGACGATCCGGAAGCCCTTCACCGCCAGGGCGCGCTCCGTCGGCCGGGTGAAGGGGCGGAAGCCGGGTTCGGGCAGGCCGCTGGTGGCGAACACGAAGGCCCGGCAGGGGTGTTCGGCGGACGGGAGGACGGACGGAACGGTGCTCACGAAGCGCCGCAGGCGCGGGTGGAGGCGGCCGGTGAAGACGCCCGAGCCGAACCCGACCAGGTCGTAGCCGGTGAGATCGGCCGGGTCCAGCTCCTCCGGTGCGACCACCGGCGCGGCCAGCGGCCGGGCGATCGCCTCGGCGATCCGTCGGGTGTTGCCGTGGGACACCGAGACACACACGATGACGGCCTTCATGGTGAGGACGCTCCCTTCGTTCTTCGTCGTGCAGGTACCGGATGGACCGGGCAGCGCGGCGGAACGTGACATCGGGGGTCGTGGCATCGCGGGTCGTGCGCCGCCGAGCGGCGCGCGGCCCGGGCCCCGTGCGCCGCTGATCCCCGCGAGCCGTCCCGAGCCGCCGTGCGCCGTTGCGGAACGCGAGTCCCCCGGTACGGCGCACCACGGTGCGCCGCCGGCTCCGGGAACACCGCGCGGCACGTCCGAACCACGGGCCCTCCCCTTTCACCCCCGATATCCTCCGTCGCATTTCCGCACAGCCGTCCCGAGCGTCATTGTGGCCACTCTGCGGTGTCGGTGAAAATCTGGTTCCGGCCCGTCGGGATCCGACGGCCACGGTTTCGGCCAACCAATTCACAGGCGTCATCAGGTGTTCCGTCCGTGGTCGGGAGCCACACCAGGGATTTCGTCGGTCCGTTTCCCATGAGAATTGCTTTCCGTTCAATCGGAAGGGGTTGCGGGCGGGTGATCCGCCGTGAAGACTGTTCCGCGTTCGTCTTTCGAACGTTCGGTCCGTCAAGGATTGCGCTGTCTCCCGGGGCCGTTGCGGAGAGGGTTCCGCACGGTGGTCGCGGGGGAGGGGCGCAGGGGGGATTGCGATGCCGGGTGGGGCGACCCTGCGGGGTGCGGGCCGACGGGCCCGCAGGCCGGAGTGTCCGGGGTGCCAGTCCGGTCCCGTCGGCCCGGGCCGGGTATTCGGCCGCGCGGGGCTTTCCGCGTAGCGGGAAAAACGGGTCGTATTCGTGCCGTCCGGCCGCCGCGCGCCGTCGTGGCCCGGAGCGCCCCGTGTGCGCCGTCGTCGCGCCGTGCCGCGCCGGGAGGCGCCTCCATTCCCGTTCGTGTCGGGCCGGTTGCTGCCGGACGGCGTTCGGTCGATCGCGTTGTGCGCGCGGTACTTCGCGCTGCGCTGCGCCGCCGGCCGTGAATCCGGCAGAGCGTTCCTCGGCAATCCGGAATTCCTTCACGGGCGCGCCGTCGCGTCCGCACCCGAGAACCAGTCAACGGGAGCCACCGCCCATGCCGTACCCCGTTTCCGCGCCGGTCCGCGAGCGCGTTCCGCAGCTGCTGCGGCGCGAGTTGCAGCACCGGCTCGACACGCTCGCGCGCCGCCACCGGGTGCCCGGGGCCCAACTGGTCCTGGACACCGGGGCGGAGGTCGTCGCCCTGCACACCGGCGTGGCCGACGCCGCCACCGGCGCGCCGCTCACCGGGGACACCGCCGTACCGGTCGGGTCGCTCACCAAGCCGTACACCGCGGCCCTGGTGGTGCTGCTCGCCGACGACGGGGACCTCGACCTCGACGACCGGGTCGCCGCGCACCTCCCCGAATTCCGCCCGCTCCGCGAGGTGACGATCCGTCAACTCCTTGGCCACACCGGCGGACTGCCCACCGGACCGGACTCCGACACGGCCGCCCGGAGCACCGCGGCGCACTACCTGGCCGCGGTCTGCACCGCCCGGGACGCGCTGTTCCCGCCCGGGACGGGCTTCTCCTACTCCAACGCCGGCTACGTCGCCGCCGGGCGCCTGGTGGAGACGGTGACCGGGATGCCCTGGCCGGAGGCCGTCGCGACCCTGCTGCTGGAACCGCTGGACACCGTGCCCGCCTTCCTCGGTCCGCTGCCGGCCGGCCCGGCCGCGGCGGGGCGCCCGCTCGCCGCCGGGCACGCCTTCAACGCCGCGACCGGCCGGGTCCGGCCGGTCCGGCAGAACCTGGCCCCGGTGGAGGCGCCCGCCGGGGCGCTGCTGCTGAGCGCCGCCGACCTGGCCGTCTTCGGCGCCGCCGCGATCGGCCGGGCCAAGGCACTGCCCGCGGACGTCGCCGACGAACTGCGCCGCCCCCAGCCCGGGGCCCGCCCGGGCGCGCTCGCGGACGGCTGGGGCGCGGGCCTGGCGCTCTACCGGCAGGACGGGCGGCTCTGGTGCGGCCACGACGGCAACGCCATGGGCACCTCCTGCCACCTGCGGGCCGAACCGGACGGCGGGACGGTGGTCGCCTTCACCGGCAACGCGGGCAGCGCCACCGCACTCTGGCGGGAACTCGCGGCAGAACTGGCCGAGTTGACCGGAATCGCGGTGCCCGCCGCGATCGCCCCGGTGGCCGCGGGGGAGCAGGAGCCCCGGGGTGTCCCGGCCGAACTGCCGGAGTGCGCGGGCGACTACCGCAACGGCGGGATCCGGTACCGCGTCGAGGCGGCGCACGACGGAGGGCTCACCCTCTCCGTGGACGGCGACCTGCCGCTCCCGCTGCGCTGCTACGCCGACCTGCGCTACGACCTGATCGCGCCCGACACCGGCCTGCCCGAGCCGGGCGGGTGGTTCCACCGCGACCCGGCCACCGGGGTGGTCGACCTGGTGCAGGTGTCCGGGCGCACCGCGCGGCGGACCGGGCCCGCCTGAGCCGCCGCAGGCGGCGCCTGCCGTCGCACCGCCGCCGTACCACCGTCGTACCGCCGTGCACCCCCACGCTCGTGCACTGCCGCCACACCGTTCCCGCAGCACCGAGGGCCGGCCTCCGCCCGGGTGCCCGCGCAGCCTCCTCCCCGTCCGGAAGGACCTCCCGCCATGGCCGAGTGGCCCGCCCAGCCCGTGCGTCCGTCCGCCCCGCCGTCGGCCCGCGACACCGCCGGGGCGCCGGACGGCGTCACCGGCCCGCGCCCGGCGGGCCGTACCCTCGACGGTCTGTTCGCCGCCCGGGTGGCCGAGGCGCCGCACGCCCCGGCGCTGACCGACGGCTCGCGCACCTGGAGCTACCGGGAGCTGTCCGACCGGGTCGACCGGCTGGCCCGCGCGCTGAGACGGCGCGGCGCGGGCACGGACCGCACGGTGGCGCTGGTCCTGCCGCGCTCGATGGAACTGGTCGCCGCCGAGCTGGCCGTCGCCCGCTCCGGCGCCGCCTTCCTGCCGGTGGACCCGGACTACCCGGCCGAGCGGCGGGCGCTGATGCTCGCCGACGCCGCGCCCGCCGTGGTGCTGGACGACCCGGACCGGGTCGCCGCGGCGCTGGAGGCGGAAACAGAAGGAGCCGTGGAAGCCGAAGCCGGAGCCGCAGCCGCCGGGCCCGGCACCGACCACGCGGCGTACGTCATCTACACCTCGGGCTCCACCGGGACCCCCAAGGGCGTGGTGGTCACCCACCGGGGCATCGCCGGGTTCACCGCCGCGGCCGTCGAGCGCTACGCGGTGCGCCCCGGCGACCGGGTGCTGCAGTTCTCCTCGCCCAGCTTCGACGCCTCCGTGCTGGAACTGTTCATCTCCGTCCTGGCCGGTGCCACCCTGGTTGTCCCGCCGGACGGCCCCTGGCTGGGCGCGGAGCTCGCCGCGGTGCTGGACGAGCACCGGATCACCCACGCGCTCGTCCCGCCCGCCGCGCTGGCCACCGTGCCCGCCGGGGCCGGGCGCCACCTGCGCACCCTGATCGTCGGCGCCGAGGCCTGCCCCGCCGAGCTGGTCGACCGCTGGGCACCCGGCCGCCGCATGATCAACTCCTACGGCCCGACCGAGGCCACCATCGTCGCCACCTGGACCGGACCGCTCGCCGCCGGCAGCGGCACCCCGAGTATCGGCGCGGCGCTGCCGCACGCCCGGGCGTACGTGCTCGACGAACGGATGCGCCCCCGGCCGGCCGGCACCGACGGCGAGCTGTACCTCGGCGGCGAGGGCGTGGCCCGCGGCTACCTGGGCCGCCCCGGCCTGACCGCCGCGCGTTTCCTGCCCGACCCCTTCGGGCCGCCCGGCGCCCGGCTCTACCGCACCGGCGACCGCGCCCGGTGGACCGCCGACGGACAGCTGGAGTTCCTCGGCCGGCTCGACCGGCAGGTGAAGGTCCGCGGCTTCCGGATCGAACCGGGCGAGATCGAGGCCGCGCTGCGCGCCCACCCGGCCGTCGACCAGGCCGTCGTGGTGGTCCGGGAGGACGAGCCGGGCCGGACCCGGCTGGTCGGCTACGCCACCCCCGCCGACCCGCAGCACGCCCCCGACCCGGCCGGCCTGCGGTCCGCCCTGGCCGCGGCCCTGCCGGCCCACCTGGTGCCCTCCGCCGTGGTCGTCCTGCCCGCCCTGCCGCTCACCCCGCAGCTCAAGGTCGACCAGCGCGCCCTGCCCGCCCCCGCCCGCCCCGACACCGCCGAACCGCTCGCCCCGCGCACCGGCCGGGAACGCGCCCTCGCCGCCATCTGGGCGGAGGCCCTCGGCCTCGACGCGGTCGGCGTCGGCGAGGACTTCTTCGAGCTGGGCGGCGACTCGATCCTCGCCGCCCGCACCCTGGCCCGGATCGCCGAGCGGCTCGGCGCCCGGCTCACCCTCCGGGACGTCTTCACCGCCCGCACCGTCGCCGCCCTGGCCCCGCTGCTGGACGACCGGCCGGCGGACGCGGCGCCGGAGCCGATCCCGCCCGCCCCGCGCGGCGGTCCGCTGCCCGCCTCCAGCGCCCAGCGCCGGCTCTGGTTCCTCGACGACCTCGAGGCCGGCGGCACCGAGTACAACACCGGCGCGGCGCTGCGGCTGCGCGGGGTGCCCGACGTCGAGGCGCTGCGCCGCGCCCTGCACCGGCTGGCCGGCCGCCACGACGCGCTGCGCACCACCTTCGCCACCCTCGACGGCCGGCTCGTCCAGCACGTCGCCGGGACGGCCGAACTGCCGCTGCGCACCGCCGACCTGGCCGCGCTGCCCGCCGAGGAGCGCGCGGCGGCCGCCGAACGGCTGCTGACCGAGGAGCTCGGCCGCCCGTACGACCTGGCACAGGGGCCGCTCACCCGGGCGCTGCTGGTCCGGCTCGCCGCGGAGGACCACCTGCTGCTGCTCGGCCAGCACCACATCGTCACCGACGGCCGCTCGGTCGCCGTGCTCACCCGCGACCTCGCCGCGCTCTACCGGGCCGAGGCCACCGGCGCACCGGACGGGCTGCCCGAACCCGCCCTCCAGTACCCCGACTTCGCGCACTGGGAGCAGCACCGCCGGGGCACGGACCCAACCGCCGACCTCGCCCACTGGAAGCGCTGCCTGGCGGACCTCCAGCCGCTCCAACTGCCCACCGACCGGCCCCGGCCCGCGCTGCGCGGCACCGCCGGGGCGGCGCACCGCCACCATCTCCCGGCCGAACTGGTGGCCCGGCTGCGGAACCTCGCGACGGGCCGCGGCACCACCCTGTTCACCCTGTTCGCCGGGGCGTCCGCGCTGCTGTTCTCGCGCTACTCCGGCCAACGGGACGTCGCCTTCGGCACCGTCACCACCGGGCGCGACCGGCGGGAGCTGGAGGACGTCACCGGCTTCTTCGTCAACACCGTGGTGCTGCGCGCCGACGTGGACGGCAAGGCCACCGTCGACCGGTACGTGGAGGACCTGCGCGCCGTGCTGCTGGACGCCTTCGCGCACGCCGCCGCGCCGTTCGACCGGGTGGTCGAGGAACTCGCCCCGCCCCGGGACCCGAGCCGGACCCCGCTGGTGCAGGTGCTGGTCGTCCAGCAGAGCCCCACCGCCCCGGCCACCGCCGGCGGCCTGCACTTCGCCGACCACCCGCTGCCCCGCCCGGCCGCCCGGTTCGACCTGGTGCTGGAGTTCACCCCCGACGGGGCCGGCGGCTGCACGCTGACCGTCGAGTACAGCACCGACCTGTACGACGGGCGCACGGTGGCCCGGATGAGCCGGCACCTGCACCGCCTGCTGGCCGGCATGGCGGACGGTCCGCAGCGCGTCCTCGACGAACTGCCGATGCTCTCCGAGGAGGAGCAGCGCACCCTGCTCGACTCCTGGAACCCGCCGGCCACCGGCCGGGCCGGGGCGCCGGGCGCCGTCCTGCCCGCCCTGTTCGAGGCGAGGGCCGCCGAGGCCCCCGGGCGGACCGCCGTGGTGCACGGACCGGTGCGGCTGGACTACGCGGAGGTGAACCGGCGCGCCAACCGGCTCGCCCGGCTGCTGGTCTCCCGGGGCGCGGGCCCGGAGCGGCTGGTCGCGCTCTGCCTGCCGCGCTCGGCGGAACTGCCGGCGGCGGTGTGGGCGGTGCTGAAATCCGGTGCGGCGTACCTGCCGGTGGACCCGGCGTACCCGGCCGAGCGGATCCGGCTGCTGCTGGCGGACGCCCGGCCCGCGCTGGTCCTCGCCACCCGGGAGACGGCGGCCGCGCTGCCCGGGGGGTGCCCGGTGCTGCTGCTGGAGGACTGCGCCGCTGCTCCCGGGGCCGACGCCTCAGGGGTTGACGCCGACCTGACCGACGCCGACCGGCTCGGCCCGCTGCTGCCGGACCACCCCGCGTACGTCATCCACACCTCCGGCTCGACCGGCCGCCCCAAGGGCGTCGTGGTCACCCACCGCAGCGTCGCCGCGCTCGCGGACTGGGCGGCGGAGCGGTTCGGGGCCGACGGGCTGGCGCACGTGGTCGCCGCGACCTCGCTCAGCTTCGACGTCTCGGTCTTCGAACTGCTCTGCCCGCTGCTGGTGGGCGGGTCCGTCGAGGTGGTCGCGGACCTCACCGTCCTCGCCGAGGCCGGAGCCGAGGCCGAGGCCGACGCCGGGGGCCCGCGCCCGGTCGGCCTGCTCAGCGGCGTGCCCTCGGCGCTCTCCCGGCTGATCGCCGGGGGCACCGCCCCGGTCGCCCCGGACACCGTGGTGCTGGCCGGCGAGGCGCTCTCCGCCCGCGCGGTGCGCGACCTGCGGCGGGCCCTGCCCGGCAGCGCCGTCGCCAACCTCTACGGCCCCACCGAGGCCACCGTCTACGCCACCGCCTGGTTCGCCGGTGACCGGCTGCCGGACCGGGCGCCGCCGATCGGCCGCCCGCTGGGACTGACCAGGGCGTACGTCCTGGACGCCGGGCTGCGCCCGCAACCCCCGGGAGTGGTCGGCGAGTTGTACCTCGGCGGGGGCGGCCTGGCCCGCGGCTACCTGGGGCGCGGCGGGCTGACCGCGGCCCGCTTCGTGGCCGACCCGTACGGCGGGCCCGGGACGCGGATGTACCGCACCGGGGACCTGGTGCGGTGGAACGCCGACGGGGACCTGGAGTACCTCGGCCGGATCGACCAGCAGGTCAAGGTCCGCGGCTTCCGGATCGAACTGGGCGAGGTGGAGGAGGCGCTGCGGCGCTGCCCCGGCGTGGTCGAGGCGGCCGCCGCCGTCGCGGAGAGCGGCGGCCACCGGCGCCTGGTCGGCTACGTGGTGCCGGGCCCGGCGGGCGGGGTGGAGCCCGAGGCGGTGCGGCGCGCGCTCGCGCTGACCCTGCCGGACCACCTGGTGCCCGCGGTCGTCGTCCTGCTGCCCGCCCTGCCGCTCAACCCCAACGGGAAGCTCGACCGCGGCCGGCTGCCCGACCCGGGGCCGCTCGCCCGGACCGTCCGCCACGTCGCCCCCCGCACCCCCGCCGAGCAGGCGCTCGCCGCCATCTGGACGGATGTGCTGCGGCTGGAGCGGGTCGGCGCGGACGACAACTTCTTCGACCTCGGCGGCGATTCCATCCTCGGCATCCAGGTGGTCGCCCGGGCCCGGCAGGAGGGCCTGCCGCTGACCTCCCGGGACCTCTACCGGCACCAGACCGTCGCCGCGCTGGCCCGCTGCGCGGACGCGGCCGAACGGCCCGCCGCCGTCGCCCCGGTGGCCGCCACCGGGACGGCGGTGCCGACCCCGATCCAGCGCTGGTGGCTGGAACGTTCCGCCGGACGGGCCGGGCACTTCAACCAGGCGCTGTCACTGCTGCTGCCCGCGGAGGTGGATCCGGCGGCGCTGGAGGAGGCGCTGAACGACCTGGTCGCGCACCACGACGCCCTGCGGTCCTCGTTCGTGACGGCCGGTGGGGCGGAGGCCGCGCACTGGCGGGTCGAGGAGCGCACGCCCCGGCTGCGGCTGGGCCGGCACACCGGGCCCGACGGTGACACCCCCCACTTCGGACCTTTCGCGCTGCACGGCGCCGGACACCGCCCGCTGCTGCGCGCCGTACTGCACGACCGGGGCGCCGGGCGGCCGCCCGTGCTGCACCTCGCCGTCCACCACCTGGTGGTCGACGGGGTGTCCTGGCGGGTGCTGCTGGAGGACCTCGACACCGCCTACCGGGCCCGCCGCGCGGGCCGGGACGGCGCGGCCGCCCTGCCGCCGAAGTCCACCCCGCTGCGGCAGTGGGCCGAGCGGCTGGCCGGGTTCGCCGCCGCAGGAGGCTTCGAGGACGAGACGGAGTACTGGGCGCACGCCCTCCCCTCGCCGTCCGCGGACGGCCAGGACCCCGAGCCCTTCCCGGCCGAGGACCGGACGGCCCCCGACGACTACGCCTCGGCCCGCTCGGTGACCGTACGGCTCGACCCCGCCGCCACCGCCGCCCTGCTGCGCACCCTGCCCGAGACCTACCGCACCCGGGCCAACGACGTGCTGCTGTCCGCCCTCGGGCGGGCGCTGCGCGGGGCGGGCGGGCCGACGCAGGTGCTGGTGGACGTGGAGGGGCACGGGCGCGAGGAGCTCTTCGCCGAGCTCGAACTCGGCCGGACCGTCGGCTGGTTCACCACTCGGCACCCGGTCGCGCTGGCCGTGCCGTCCGAGGCCGGCTGGGACGCCGTGCTCAAGCAGGTCAAGGAGCAGCTGCGGGCCGTCCCCCGGCGCGGGCTCGGCTTCGACGCCCTGCGCCACCTGGGCCGCCCCGGCACGGCCCCGGCCGCGCCCACCGCCCGGATCAGCTTCAACTACCTGGGCCGGATGGACGTTTCGGGCGGAGGTGGCAGCGGTGACGACCGTGCGGACGACGGGGCCGGGCTGCTGCGCGGCACCTTCCGCCCGCTGGAGCTGGACGCCGACCCGGGGGTCGAGCGCCCGCACCCCCTGGAGATCGTCGGCCGACTCGTCGACGAGGCGGTGGAGTTCACCTTCCACTACGCCGAACCCCGGCACCGGCGGGCCACCGTCGAGGCGCTCGCCCGGCGCTACGCCGAGGACCTCGCCGACCTCGCCCGCTTCGCGGTCAGCCCCGGCGCCGCCGGGCGGACCCCGTCCGACTTCCCGCTGGCCCGGCTCGACCAGGCGGCCGTGGACCGGATCACCGGCGAGGACCCGGGCGCGGTCGCGGACGTCCTCCCGCTGACGCCCACCCAGGCCGGCATGCTCTTCCACGACCTCGCGGACGACGGCGGCGGCGCCTACTTCCAGCAGCTGGACTTCGTCCTGGACGGCGTGCCCGACCCCGGCCGGCTGGCCGCGGCCTGGCAGTGGGTCTCCGACCGGACCGAGGTGCTGCGCGCCCGGGTCCGCTGGCAGGACGTCCCCGAGCCGCTGCTGGTGGTACACCGCCGGGCGGAGCTGCCGGTCACCGAACTGGACTGGCGCGAGGTCCCCGAGCCCGAGCGCGCCACGCGGCTGGCCGACCTGCTGGACCGCGACCGGGCCCGCGGCCTCGACCTCGACCGGGCCCCGCTCCAGCGGCTGGCGCTGATCCGGCTCGGTGAGGACCGGGTGCGGGTGCTGTGGTCCTTCCACCACCTGGTGCTGGACGGCTGGAGCCTGTTCCAGGTGCTCACGGACGTCTTCGCGGCCCACGCCGCCCTGGCCCGGTCCGGCCCGGAGGGAGGCGCACCGTCCGGCACCGTCCCGCCCGGCACCGTCCCGCCCGGCACCGTCCCGTCCGGCACCGTCCCCGACCGCCGCCCCTACCGTGACTACCTCGCCTGGCTGGCCGGGCGGGACACCGCCGAGGCGGAGCGGCACTGGCGCACCCGGCTGGCCGGGGTCACCGAGCCGACCCCGCTGCCCTACGACCGCGAGCCGCGCGGCAGCCACCGCGCGGAGTCCAGCCGGACCCTGCCGTTCACCCTGCCCGCCGCCGCGACCCGGGCCCTGGAGGAGCTGGCCCGCGGCGCCGGCCTGACCCTGAACACCCTGGTCCAGGGCGCCTGGGCGGTCCTGCTCGGCCGCGGCGCGCACCGCGGCGACGTGCTGTTCGGCACCACCTCCTCGGGCCGCCCGCCCGAGCTGCCCGGGGTGGAGTCGATGACCGGGCTGTTCATCACCACCCTGCCCACCCGGACCGCGGTGCCCGCCGACGGCACCCTGCTGGACTGGCTGCGCGGGCTCCAACGGGAGCAGAGCGAGGACCGCCGGCACGGCTTCCTGCCGCTCACCCGGCTCCGGGAGGCCACCGGACTCCCCGAGCAGGCCGCCCTGTTCGACAGCATCGTGGTCTTCGAGAACTACCCGGTCGACGACGGTGCGGCGGCCGCCCACGGCCTGCGGCTGCGCGAGCTGGACGGGATCGAGACCACCAACTACCCGCTCGCCCTGCTGGCCCACCCGGGGCCGGAGCTGTCCCTGCGGCTGTGCTACGACCCGCGGCTGTTCGACCCCGGCACGATCCGGCGCACCGCCCGGCAGCTCACCGCCCTGCTGACCGCGCTGCCCGAGGGCGCCGACCGCCCGCCCGCGCGGATCCCGCTGCTGTCCGCGGGGGAGCGCCGGAAGGTCCTGGTCGACTGGAACGCCACCGCGGTCGAGCGGCCGGAGCGGGACGTCGCCGAGCTGTTCGCCGAGCAGGTGCGGCGGTCGCCCGGGGCGGTCGCCCTGGAAGCGGGCGAGGAGCGCCTGAGCTACCGCGAACTCGACGCCCGCGCGGCCGCCCTGGCCGCCCGGCTGGCGGCGCTCGGGGTCGGCCCGGAGCGCCCGGTCGGGGTCCTGATGGATCGTTCCGTCGCCCTGGTCGTCGCCCAGCTGGCGCTGGTCCGCACCGGCGGGGTGTACGTCCCGCTGGACGGCCGGGCCCCGCGCGAGCGGCTGCACGGGATGCTCACCGCCGCCGGTGCGGACCTGCTGCTCACCGACGCCGACCGGGCCGGCACCGCGGCCGGACTGCGCCCGGACGAGCGGGTGCTGCTGGTCGACGGCGGCCCGGCCGGCCCGGAGCCGGAGCGCTTCGAGCCGACGCCCGTCCACCCCGACCACCTCCAGTACCTGATGTTCACCTCCGGCTCCACCGGCACCCCCAAGGGCGTCGCCGTGCGCCGCCGGGACGTCGCCGCGCTCGCCCTGGACGGCGCCTTCGCCGGGCACGACCGGGTGCTGGTGCACTCCCCGCACGCCTTCGACGCCTCCACCTACGAGCTGTGGGTGCCGCTGCTGCGCGGCGGCACCGCCGTCCTGGCCCCGCCCGGGGACGTGGACGCCGCCGTGGTCCGCCGCGCCGTCACCGAACAGGGCGTGCGCTGCCTGTTCCTGACCATCGGCCTGTTCCGGGTGCTCGCCCAGGAGGACCCGGGCTGCCTGCGCGGCGCCCGCGAGGTGTGGACCGGCGGCGAGGCGGTGCCGGGCGCCGTGGTGCGCCGGGTGCTGGAGGCCTGCCCCGGACTCACCGTGGTCGACGTCTACGGCCCGACCGAGACCACCACCTTCGCCACCCGCCGGGCCTTCCGCACCGGCGACCCGCTGCCCGCCGTGCTGCCGATCGGCCGCCCGCTGGACAACACCCGGGCGTACGTCCTGGACGGCGCGCTCCAGCCGCAACCCCCGGGCACCACCGGCGAGTTGTACCTGGCCGGGGCCGGCCTCGCCCGGGGCTACACCGGGCGGCCGGGGGAGACCGCCGCCCGCTACCTCGCCGACCCGTACGGCCCGCCCGGCGGCCGGATGTACCGCACCGGGGACACCGTGCGCTGGAGCGAGGACGGCGACCTGGAGTTCGTCGGCCGCGCGGACGACCAGATCAAGATCCGCGGGTTCCGGATCGAACCCGCCGAGATCGAGGCCCGGCTGACCGCCCACCCGGCCGTCGCCGAGGCCGTGGTCGGCCTGCACCAGGACGGCAGCGGGCGCAAGCGGCTGGTCGCCCACCTGGTGCTCACCGAGAGCGCCGAGAGCGCCGACCATGCCGATACCCCCGATACCGCCGCGAACGCCGAACCCCCCACCGCCGCCGCCCTGCGCGCCCACCTGGCCGCCGAGCTGCCCGACTACATGCTGCCCACCGCCTTCGTCACGGTCCCCGCACTCCCGCTGACCGCCAACGGCAAGGTCGACCGCCGCCGGCTGCCCGCCCCCGACCGCGCCCCGGCCGGCGGCGCCGCCCACCGCGCCCCGCGCACCGACGCCGAACGCGCCCTGGCCGGGATCTGGGCGGAGCTGCTCGGGGTCGAGCGGGTCGGCCTCGACGACGACTTCTTCCTGCTCGGCGGCGACTCCATCCTCAGCATCCAGGTGGTCTCCCGCGCCCGCGCCGCCGGCCTCGCGCTCTCCCCGCGCGACCTCTTCCGGCACCCCACCGTCGCCGCCCTGGCCGCGGCCGCCGGCACCGCCGTGACCGTGGTCGGCACCGAACCGGTCGGCGGCGAGGTCGGCCTGACCCCCATCCAGCACTGGTTCCTCGACGCCGCCCCGGCCGAGGCCCACCACTTCAACCAGTCCGTGGTGGTGGAGACGCCCGGCACGGTCGACCAGGACGCCCTGCGCCGTGCCCTGGCCGCCCTCCGGGCGCACCACGACGCCCTGCGCTGCCGCTTCACCCCCGGCCCGGACGGCACCTGGCAGCAGCACTGCGAACCCGCCGACACCACCGCCCCCGAGCTGCTGACGGTCCACCACCGGGACGAGGAGGCGGCCGTGACCGCGGCCGCCCAGGCCGGCTTCCGGCTGGACACCGGCCCGCTGCTCACCGCCCGGCTGTTCCGGCCCGGCACCGCCGGCCCGGCCCGGCTGCTGCTCGTCGTCCACCACCTGGTGGTCGACGGCGTCTCCTGGCGGGTGCTGCTGGAGGACCTGGAGACCGCCTACCGGCAGGCCGTCGAGGGCCGCCCGCTGCGGCTGCCCGCCCGCACCACCTCCGTCCGGGAGTGGGCCCGCCTGCTGCGCGCCCGCGCCGAGTCCGGCGGCTTCGCCGGGCAGCGCGCCCACTGGGCCGAGGCCGCCCGGGCGTGCGCCGCCCCGCTGCCGGTGGACGGCGAGGGCGCCGACACCGCCGCCGAACTGCGCTCGGTGACCGTCCGGTTGGACCGCGAACGCACCGACCGGCTGCTGCGCCAGGTGCCCGCCGTCTACCGCACCCGGATCGACGACGTGCTGCTCACCGCGCTCGGCCGGGTGCTGGCGGACTGGACCGGGCGGCGCACGGTGGCGATCGGCCTGGAGGGCCACGGCCGGGAGGACGGCCTGTTCGAGGGCGTCGACCTGTCCCGTACGGTCGGCTGGTTCACCTCGCTGTACCCCGTCGCCCTGGACGTCCCCGACGCCCCCGGCGGGGACTGGGGCGCCGCGCTCAAGTCCGTCAAGGAGCAGCTGCGCGCGGTGCCGGACCACGGCCTCGGCTACGGCGCGCTGCGCCACCTGGCGCCCGACGGCGGACTCGCCGACGCCCCCGCGCCCGGCATCAGCTTCAACTACCTCGGCCGCTTCGACTGGTCCGCCGAGGGCGCCGCCCTGGTGCGCGCCGTCCCCGGCGGCCTGGGCGGTTCGGAGGCGCCCGGCACCGAGCGGCCCCACCTGCTGGACGTGGTCGCCCGGGTCGAGGGCGAGGAGCTGGAGATCGCCTGGTACTACGGCGCCGGCCGGCACCGCGCGGACACCGTCACCGCCCTCGCCGAGGCGATGCTGCGCGCGCTGGAGGGGATCCTCGCGCACTGCGCCGAACCGGGCGCCGGCGGGCGCACCCCCGCCGACTTCCCGCTGGCCCGGCTGGACCAGGCGGCGGTGGACCGGATCGTCGGGGACGGGCGCGAGGTCGCCGACGTCCTCCCGCTGACGCCGATGCAGGCGGGCATGCTGTTCCACAGCCTGCTGGAGCCGGCCGGGCGCACCTACGTCAACCAGGTGCAGCTGGTGCTCACCGGGGTCACCGACCCGGGGGCGCTCGCCGAGGCCTGGCAGCGGACCGCGGACGCCAACCCGGTGCTGCGCACCCGGCTCAGCTGGCAGGACACCGCCGAGCCGGTCCAGGTCGTGCGGCGCCGGGCGGCCCTGCCGATCGCCCACCACGACTGGTCGGACCGGCCCGCCGAGCGGGTCGCCCGGGACACCGCCCGGCTGCTCGCCGCCGACCGGGAGGCCGGGATCGACCTGGCCACCGGGCCGCTGCTGCGACTCTCCCTGGTCCGGCTGGGCGCCGACCGGGTGCGGGTGGTGTGGACCTTCCACCACGTGCTGCTCGACGGCTGGAGCGCGGCCCAGGTCTTCGACGAGGTCTGCGAGCGCTACGCCGCGCTGACCGAGGGCCGGCCGCCGCAGCTCGTCGAACGCGCCCCCTTTGCCGACCACCTGCGCTGGCTCGCCGCCCAGGACGGGGCGCGGGCCGAACGGTACTGGCGCGACACCCTGGCCGGCTTCCCCGCGCCCACCGAACTGCCCCGGGACCGGCGCCCCGCCGGGGCCCACCGGGCCAGCTCCGGTGCCAAGGTGCGGATCGGCCTCGGCGCCGAACTCTCCGAGCGGCTGCGCGACACCGCCCGGCAGGCCGGGCTGACCGTCAACACCGTCCTCCAGGGCGCCTGGGCGCTGCTGCTCTCCCGCTACGGCGGCGGGGACGACGTGGTGTTCGGCACCGTCGTCTCCGGGCGGCCCGCCGAACTCCCCGGCGTCACCTCGATGGTGGGGCTGTTCATCAACGCGCTGCCGACCCGGGCGCGGATCGACGAGCGCCGCCCGCTGCGGGAGTGGCTGCACGCGCTGCAGGGCGCCCAGTCGGAGGCCCGCCGGTACGACTCCGTCTCGCTGGCCCAGCTCCAGAACTGGAGCGAACTGCCCGGCGGGACGGCCCTGTTCGAGAGCATCGTGGTCTTCGAGAACTACCCCTTCGACGCCGGTGCGCTGAGCCGGCACGGCCTGGCGGTGGAGACCGAGAGCGTCCAGGAGCCGACCAGCTACCCGCTCAGCGTGGTGGTCGCCCCCGGCGATTCGGTCGTGATCGACCTCGACCACGACCCGGCCGCCTTCGACACCGCGACCGTCGAGGGCCTCGGGGCGAGCCTGCGCACGCTGCTGGCCGGGTTGGCGGCGGGCCTCGACCGGACCGCCGCCGAACTGCCCCTGCTGGCAACGGAGTCGGGCCGCGAGCTGGTCCGACGCCTCGGCGGCGCGGTGGTCGAGCCACCGGAGCGCACCCTGCCCGAGGCCTTCGCCCGGCAGGCCGCCCGCACCCCCGACGCCCCGGCCGTCCGCTCCGGCGGCACCGTGCTGAGCTACCGGGAGCTGGACGAGCGCTCCAACCGGCTGGCCCGGCTGCTGATCGCGGCCGGGGCCGGCCCCGAGCGCTTCGTCGCGCTCGCGCTGCCCCGCACCGCGGAGCTGGTGGTGGCCCTGCTGGCGGTGCTCAAGAGCGGCGCCGGCTACCTCCCGGTCGACCCCGGGTACCCGGCCGAGCGGATCGCGTACCTGTTCGAGGACGTC
Organism: Kitasatospora sp. NPDC001309; assembly: GCF_042896295.1. NCBI lineage: Bacteria > Bacillati > Actinomycetota > Actinomycetes > Kitasatosporales > Streptomycetaceae > Kitasatospora > Kitasatospora sp. NPDC001309. The sequence continues at coordinate 39,501 of NZ_JBIAXC010000011.1, forward strand.
CGGCCCGAGGCCGTGATCACCGACTCCGGCGCCGGGCGGCGCCTCCCCGCGGGCGGGTTCACCCGGATCCTGCTCGACGACCCGGACTGCGCCGCCCGGCTCGCCGCCGCGCCCGCCGAGGCGCTGGACGTGCAGGAACGATCCGCCCCGCTGCTGCCCGGGCACCCGGCCTACGTCATCCACACCTCCGGCTCCACCGGCCGCCCCAAGGGCGTGGTGGTCGCCCAGGCCTCCGTGCTGGCCCTGACCGACTGGGCGGCAAGGGAGTTCACCGGCCGCGGCCTGGACCACGTGCTGGCCGCCACCTCGCTCAACTTCGACGTCTCGGTGTTCGAGATCTTCTCGCCGCTGCTCGCCGGCGGCTGCGTGGAGCTCGTCCGGGACCTCCTCGCCCTCACCGAGGGCTCCGGGCCCCGGCGGGCCGGGCTGGTCAGCGCGGTGCCCTCCGCCCTCGGCGGACTGCTGGCCGGGAACGCCGTCCGCCTCACCGCCGACACCGTGGTGCTGGCCGGCGAGGCGCTGCCCGCCCGCACCGTACGTCTGGTCCGGGAGGCCGTCCCCGGCTGCCGGGTCCTCAACGTCTACGGCCCCACCGAGGCCACCGTCTACGCCACCGCCGCCGTCTGCGACCCCGCCGACCCGGCCGACCCCGCTCGTCCCGCCGATCCCGCTGGCCCTGCCGACCCCGACCGCGACCCGCCGATCGGCCGCCCGGCCGGCGGCGCCCGGGCCTACGTGCTGGACGGGCGGCTGCGCCCGGTGCCGGTCGGCGCCCCCGGGGAGCTGTACCTGGCCGGCACCGGCGTGGCCCGCGGCTACCTGCGCCGCCCCGGCCTCACCGCCGCCCGCTTCCTGCCCGACCCCTTCGGCCCGGCCGGCGCCCGGATGTACCGCACCGGCGACCTGGTGCGCTGGGGTGCCGACGGCCGACTGCGCTACCTCGGCCGCGCCGACGACCAGGTCAAGGTGCGCGGCTTCCGGATCGAACTCGGCGAGCTGGAAGCCGCGTTGGCCCGCCACCCGGAGGTGGCGGCGGCCGCCGCCCGGGTGGTCGAGCAGGACGGCCACAAGCGGCTGGTCGGCTACGCCGTCCCCCGCGACGGCCGGCTGCCCGACCCCGTCGAGTGGCGGGACTTCCTCGGCCGGAGCCTGCCCGACCACCTGGTGCCCGCCCTCGTGGTGCCGCTGGAGCGGCTGCCGCTCGGCGCCACCGGCAAACTGGACCGGCGCGCCCTGCCCGTACCGCAGTGGCACGCCCCGGCCGACGCCGCCGCGCGGCCGCCCCGCACCGCCGCCGAACGCACCCTCGCCGCGATCTGGTCCGAGGTCCTCGGCGTGCCCGAAGTCGGCGCCGACGACAACTACTTCGCCCTCGGCGGCGACTCCATCCTGGGCATCCGGATCGTCTCCGCCGCCCGCCGGGCCGGCCTCGCCCTGACCCCCCGCCACCTGTTCGCCCACCAGACCCTGGCCGAACTCGCCCGCGCCGCCGAGGAGTCGCCGAACCCGGGCGGCACCGCCGAACAGGGCCCGGTGACCGGCGACGCCCCGCTCACCCCCGTCCAGCACTGGCTGTTCGACACCCTCGACGGGGACCCGGCCCGGCTCACCCAGTCGCTCGCCTTCCGGCTCGCCCCCGACACCGACGAACACCTGCTCCGGGCGGCGCTGGCCGCCGTCCTGGCACAGCACGACGCGCTCCGGCTGCGCTACCGGCGCCGGCCGGACGGCGGGTGGCGGCAGTACGGCAGCGCGCCCGGGCCGGACCCGGAGCTGCGCACCCACCACCTGCCGGGCGCACCGGAGTTCGAGGCGCTGCGCCGGGAGCTGACCGAGGGCTTCGACCTGGCCGCCGGACCGCTGCTGCGCGCCGCCCTCTGCCACCTCGCCGACGAACCCCACCCCGTCCTGCTGCTGGCCGCGCACCACCTGGTGGTGGACGCGGTGTCCTGGCGGCTGATCCTGGAGGACCTGGACACCGCCCACCGCGCCCTGCGCGCGGGGCAGCGGCCCGACCTCGGCCCCAAGACCACCTCCTTCCGCGCCTGGGCCGAACGGCTCGCCGCACACACCGCCGCCGGCGGCTTCGACGGCGAACTCGCCCACTGGCAAAGCCCGGAGGGCGAGGCCGGGGCCGTCCTGCCGACCGACCTGGACGGCGCCGACACCGCCGCCGTCGAGGAGTCGCTGACCGTCGCCCTGGACGCCGAGCGGACTGCCCGACTGCTCCAGGACGTCCCCGCGGCCTACCGCACCCGGATCGACGACGTACTGCTCTGCGCCCTCGGCCGGGTGCTGGCCCGCTGGACCGGACGCGACCGGGTGAGCGTCGCCCTGGAGGGCCACGGCCGGGCGGAACTCCTCGACGGCGTCGACCTCTCCCGCACCGTCGGCTGGTTCACCACGATGTACCCCGTCACCCTGGACGTCCCCCGGGCCGCCGACACCGGCACCGTGCTCAAGGCCGTCAAGGAGAACCTGCGCGCCGTCCCGCACGGCGGCCTCGGCCACGGCGCCCTGCGCCACCTGCGCAAGGCCCCCGGCCTCGCCGGAACCCCGCAGCTCGGCTTCAACTACCTGGGCCGGCAGGACTGGACGCCCGCCCCCGGCGGCCTGCTGCACGCCCCGTACGGCGCGCTCACCGGCGGGCTCGACCGCACCGCCCGGCGCCCCCACCTGCTCGACGTGCTCGGCCGGGTGGCGGACGGGCGGCTGGAGTTCACCTGGTCCTACTCCCGCGAACGGCACCACCGGGCCACCGTCGACCGGCTCGCCGCCGAACTCCTCGACGAACTGCGGGAGATCGTCCGCCACTGCGCCGAACCCGGCGCCGGCGGCCGCACCCCGTCCGACTTCCCGCTCGCCCCGCTGGACCAGGCCGCCGTCGACCGGCTGGTCGGCACCGGACGGGAGGTGACCGGGATCCAGCCGCTCACCCCCACCCAGACCGGCATGGTGCTGCACGGCCTGGACGAGGCCGAACACGGCCTGTACGTCGAGCAGCTCACCTTCGTGCTGGACGGCGCCCGCGACCCGGAGCCGCTGGCCGCCGCCTGGCAGCTGGTCGTCGACCGCACGCCCGTGCTGCGCACCGCCGTCGCCCTCCACGACGTGCCCGTCCCGCTGCAACTGGTGCACCGGCACGCCACCCTGCCGGTCACCCGGCACGACTGGAGCGGGCACACCGAGCGCGAGCGCACCCGGCGGCTGGAGGCGCTGCTCGCCGACCGGCGCTCCCGCCCGATGGCGCTGGACCGCGCCCCGCTGCTCCGGCTCGACCTGGTCCGGCTCGGGCCGGACAGCATCCGGGTGGTGTGGACCTTCCACCACGTGCTGCTGGACGGCTGGAGCGTCTTCCACGTGCTCGCCGACGTGCTGGCCGCGCACGCCGCACTCCTCGCCGGGCGGGCGCCGGAGCTGCCCGAACGCCGCCCCTTCGCGGACTACGTGAGCTGGCTCGCGGCCCGCGACACCGGCGCCGCCGCCGAGCACTGGCGCACCGCCCTGGCGGGCCTCACCGCGCCCACCGCCCTGCCCTACCACCGCAGGCCCGCCCCCGGCGACACCGCCCGCTCCGGGCAGTGGCTCTCGCACCGGCTGACCGCGGCCGACACGGCGCTGCTCCAGGCCTTCGCCCGCCGCCACCGGCTCACCCTCAACACCCTGGTGCAGGGCGCCTGGGCACTGCTGCTCGCCCACCGCAGCGGCGACGCCCGGGTGTGCTTCGGCACCACCGTCTCCGGGCGCCCCGCCGACCTGGCCGGCGCGGACGACATCGTCGGCCTGTTCATCACCACCCTGCCCGCCCTGGTCACCGTGGACGGCACCCGGCCCTGCGCCGACTGGCTGCGCGGCCTCCAGGAGGAGCGGGCCGAGGACCGCCGGTTCGAGCACCTGCCGCTCGCCGCGATCCGGGCGCTGAGCGAACTCCCGCCCGGCACACCGCTGTTCGACAGCCTGGTGGTGCTGGAGAACTACCCCGTCAGCGCGGCCTCGGCCGGCGCCCACGGGCTGCGGATCCGCGACCTGGACGCCCGGGAGGCCACCAACTACCCGCTCACCGTGGTCGTCTCGCCGGGCGAGCGGCTCGCCGTGGAGCTCGGCCACGACCCCCGCCACCTCGACCGCGCGACCGCCGAGAGCCTGGCCGACCAACTGCTGCACATCCTCACCGCGCTGGCCGGCAGCGACGGCGCCGCCAGGCTGGACGACCTCGACCTGCTGCCGCCCCGGGAACGGCGGAGGCTGCTGCACGGGCCGGCCCGCCCGGCCCTCGACCCGGTCACCCCGGCCACCCTGCCCGCCCTGGTCGAGGCCGCCGTCGACCGCAGGCCGGACGCGGTGGCCCTGAGCGCCGACGGCTCGGAGCTGACCTACGCCCAACTTGAGGCCCACGCCAACCGGTTGGCGCACCGGCTGATCGCCCGCGGCGCCGGACCCGGCACCCTGGTCGCCCTGCTGCTGCCGCGCTCGGCGGACATGCTGCTCGCCGAACTCGCCGTGGCCAAGACCGGTGCCGCCTTCCTCCCCGTCGACCCCGCCTACCCGGACGAGCGGGTGGAGGCGATGCTGCGCGACGCGGCCCCCGCGCTCACCCTGGACGCCAAGGAGACCGCCGCCCTGCTCGCCGCCGGACCGGACGGCGGCCCCGAGCACCGCCCCACCGACACCGACCGGACCCGCCCGCTCGACCTCGACGACCCCGCCTACGTCATCTACACCTCCGGCTCCACCGGCACCCCCAAGGGCGTCGTGCTCACCCACCGCGGCCTGGCCGCCTTCGCCGCCGCCGAGGCCGCCCACTACCGGATCGCCCCCGGCGACCGGGTGCTGGCCTTCGCCACCCCCAGCTTCGACGCCTCCGTGCTGGAACTCTGCCTGGCCCTGCCGCACGGCGCCCGCCTGGTGGTGCCCGCCCCCGGGCCGCTGCTCGGCGACCGGCTCGCCGGCCTGCTGCGCGCCGAGCGGATCACCCACACCCTGCTGCCGCCCGCCGCCCTGGCCACCCTGCCCGCCGACACCCCCGGGACGCTGCCGGACCTCAGGACCCTGATCGTCGGCGCCGAGGCCTGCGGCCCCGAGCTGGTCGCCCGCTGGGCCCCGCACCACCGCATGGTCAACTCCTACGGCCCGACCGAGGCCACCGTGGTCGCCACCTGGTCTGCGCCGCTGACGGCGGACGGCGCCGCACCGCCGATCGGCCGCCCGCTGCCCGGCACCGGAGCCCGCGTCCTGGACGCCCGGCTGCGGCCGGTGCCCGACGGCACGCCGGGCGAACTGTGGCTGAGCGGGCCCGGGTTGGCCCGCGGCTACCTCGGCCGGCCCGGACTGACCGCCGCCCGGTTCACCGCCGACCCGTACGGACCGCCCGGCAGCCGGATGTACCGCACCGGCGACCTGGTGTGCCGCGACCACCGGGGCGAACTGCACTTCCTGGGCCGCACCGACCACCAGCTCAAGCTGCGCGGCCACCGGATCGAGGCGGGCGAGGTCGAGGCCGTCCTGGTGCGCCACCCCGCGGTGCTGGACGCGGTGGTGAGCATCCGCGAGGACGAGCCCGGACTGCCCCGGCTGGTCGCCCACGTGCTCGCCTCGCCCGGCGAGCCACCGACCGGTGCGGAACTGCGGGCGCTGGCCGCCCGCTCACTGCCCGGCCACATGGTCCCCACCGCCTTCGCCGTCCTCGACCGCTTCCCGCTCACCCCCGGCGGCAAGACCGACCGCGCCGCGCTGCCCGCACCCCGGCCGGTCGAACCGGGCCCCGCCGAGCGGGTGGCACCCCGCACGCCCACCGAGGAGGCGGTCGCCGCGATCTGGGCCGACACCCTGGGCACCGCCGTCGGCGTCACCGACGACTTCTTCCTGCTCGGCGGCGACTCCGTGCGGGCCCTGCTGATCGCCTCCCGCGCCAACGATGCCTTCGGCGTCACGCTCACCCCCCGCGACGTGCTGGTCTCCCGCACCGTGGCCGACCTGGCCGACCTGGTGGAGGACCAGGTGCTGAGCGAACTCGAAGCCGCCGCGTCCGGCGGCCCCGACGATGACGAACGGTGAGGATCCGACGACCATGACGCCTTCGACGCCTTCGACACCCCCGGGGCCCGCCCGGCGGGACCGCGCGGCCGCCCTCCCCGCCGACCTGCGGGAAGCGCTCCGGCTCCGGCTGGCCGGGAAGTCCGCCGCCGCCCCGGCGGGCATCCCGCGCGCCGACCGCGACCGGCCGCTGCCGCCGTCCTCCGTCCAGCAGCGGCTCTGGTTCCTGGACCGGCTGCGGCCCGGCGACCCGCGCTACAACAGCGCGCTCGCCGTCCGGTTCACCGGGCCGCTGGACGCCACGGCGCTCCGCGGGGCGCTGGCCGCCGTGGTCGCCCGGCACGAGGCGCTGCGGACCGTCTTCGAGGAGGCCGACGGCCGCCCGGTGCCGACCGTACGGCCGGCCGGGCCGGTGCCGCTGCCGGTCCACGAGGTCGACGGCTCCGACCTCGACGCCCTGCTCCTCGCCGAGTACTCCCGCCCGTTCGACCTGCGGCACGGCCCGCTGCTGCGCGCCCTGCTGCTGCGCGAGTCCGCGCACTCCCACGTGCTCCAGCTGACCGCCCACCACATCGTCACCGACGGCTGGTCGATGGGCGTGGTCCTGGACGAACTGTGCACCGGCTACGCGGCGCTGGCCCGCGGCGAGGCCCCGCAGCTGCCGCCCGTCGCCGTCCAGTACCCGGACTACGCGGCCTGGCAGCGCGAGCAGCAGACCGGGGCCCGGGCGGACAGACAGCTGGCCCACTGGAAGGAACGCCTGACCGGAGCGGTGCCCCCCGAACTGCCGCTGGACCACCCCCGGCGCGGCGAGGAGGCCGGCCCCGGCGCCGTCCACCCCTTCACCGTCCCCGCCGCGCTCACCGCCCGGCTGCGCGAGCTCGCCGCCGAGCGGCAGGGCACCCTGAACACCGCCCTGACGGCCGGCGTCCAGGCGCTGCTGGCCCGCTGGTCCGGGCAGGCGGACGTCACCGTCGGCTCGCTGACGCCCGGGCGCGTCCGCACCGAACTGGAGCGGGCCGTCGGCTGCTTCGTCAACACGGTCGTGCTGCGCACCCGGGTCGACCCGGCCGGCTCCTTCCGCGACCTGCTGACGGCCGCCACCGGGACCGGCAACGACGCCCTCGCGCACGGCGACACACCCTTCGAGCGGGTGGTCGAGGCGGTGGCCGCGCCCCGCGAGGCCGGCCGCAACCCGCTGTTCGACGTCCTGGTGCTGCTGCACCCCGCACCGCCCGCGGCCACCGCCCCGGCCGGTACCGCGATCACCCCGGTGGACGTGCCCCGGCAGGCCGCCACCTTCGACCTCAGCGTGGAGTTCGTCCCCGACGGCGAGGCGCTCACCGGCCTGCTGGAGTACCGCGCCGACCTCATCGACCCGGCCACCGCCCGCCGCACCGCCGACCAGCTGCTGCGCCTGCTGGCCGGCGCCGCCGCCGAACCGGACCGCCCGCTCGGCACCCTGCCGCTGCTCTCCCCGGCGCAGACCCGGCAGCTCCTCCACGACTGGAGCGGCACCGGGCTGCCCGTCGAACCCGCCACCCACCCCGACCTGCTGGCGCGCCGGGCGGCCCTGACGCCCGACGCCCCGGCCCTGGTCGCCGGGGGCGAGGCGCTCGGCTACGCGGAGCTCAACACCCGCGCCAACCGGCTCGCCCACCAGCTGATCGCCCGCGGCATCGGCCCCGAACAGCTGGTCGCGCTGCACCTGCCGCGCACCGCCGACATGATCACCGCGATCCTGGCCGTCTGGAAGACCGGCGCCGGCTACCTGCCGCTGGACCGCGCGCTGCCCGCCGAACGCGTCGCGTTCCTGCTCGCGGACGCCCGCCCGGCGCTCGTCCTGGACGAGGCGGCGCTGCGCGCGCTGCCCGCCGACGGCCCCGCCACCGACCCCGGCGACGCCGACCGCACCGCCCCGCTCGACCCCGCCAACACCGCCTACGTGCTGTACACCTCCGGCTCCACCGGCCGCCCCAAGGGCGTCGCCGTGCCGCACCGCGCGCTTGCCAACCTGCTCGCCGCCCACCGGGCCGGGTTCGTCGCCGAGGCCGGCGGCGGCCCGCTGCGGGTCGCGCTGACCGCCTCGTTCTCCTTCGACACCTCCCTGGAGGGCGTGCTGCTGCTGGCCGACGGCCACCCGCTGCACCTGGTCGACGAGACCACCCGGACCGACCCGGCCGCGCTGGTCGAGTACGTGGTCCGCCACCGCATCGACTTCCTCGACCTCACCCCCTCCTACCTGCGCCAACTGCTGCCCGCCGGGCTGCTCGACGACCCCCGGCACCGCCCCCGGGTGCTGATGCTCGGCGGCGAGGCGGTCGGGCCCCGGCTCTGGCGCGAACTCGCCGCCCACCCGGACGTCGCCGCGTACAACTACTACGGCCCCACCGAGTGCACCGTCGACGCGCTGGCCTGCCGGATCGCCGCCGAGGACCGCCCGCTGATCGGGCGTCCGCTGCCCAACCTGCGGGCGTACGTCCTGGACGACCGGCTCCGGCCGGTGCCGCCCGGGGTCGGCGGCCAGCTCCACCTGGCCGGCGAGCAGCTCGCCCGCGGCTACGCCGGCCGCCCCGGGCTGACCGCCGCCCGGTTCACCGCCGACCCGTACGGGCCGCCCGGCGCCCGGATGTACCGCACCGGCGACCTGGCCCGCTGGACGGCCGACGGACGGCTGGAGTACCTGGGGCGCGCCGACGACCAGGTCAAGGTGCGCGGCCACCGGATCGAGCCCGGCGAGGTCGAGGCGGCCCTGCTGGACCTGCCCGGGGTCGCCGCGGCCGCCGTCGCCGCCGTACCCGACGGGCACGGCCACACCCGGCTGGCCGCCTACCTGGTGTTCGCCGACGGCGCCGCCCGGACCGCCGCCGACCTGCGGGCGGCGCTGCGCCGCACCCTGCCCGACCACCTGGTGCCCTCCTCCTACACCGCCCTGGAGGCGCTGCCGCTCAGCACCAGCGGCAAGCTGGACCGCCGGGCCCTGCCCGCCCCCGAAGTCCACGTGACGGAAAGGGAGTTCGTCGCCCCGCGGACCCCCGAGGAGCAGACCCTGGCGGCGATCTGGGCCGAGGTGCTCGGCCTGCCCCGGGTCGGCGCCACCGACAACTTCTTCGAACTCGGCGGCGACTCCATCCTGAGCATCCAGGCCGTCTCCCGGGCCCGCGCGGCCGGGCTGCTGATCGGCTCCCAGGACGTCTTCCGCCACCAGAGCGTCGCCGACCTGGCCGCCGCCTGCCTGGCCGCCGCCGCCCGCCCGGCCGCCACCGCACCGGCGCCGCGCCGTCCGGACGGACCCGCCCCGCTCACCCCGGTGCAGGACTGGTTCCTTGCCGACCACGGCCCGCTGCGGCACTTCACCATGTCGCTGCTGCTCGACCTGCCGCACCGGCTCGACCGCCCCGCCCTGGAAGCCGCCCTGCGGGCCCTGGTCACCGCCCATCCGGCGCTGCGCACCCGCTTCACCGACGGCCCCGGCAGCCGACGGCAACAGCCCGTGGACACCCCGCCGGACGCCGCCCTGCTGAGCACGGCCGACCCGGCCGGCGACCGGGCCGAGGCCGCCGACGCCGCCCGCGCCCGCCTCGACCCGGCCACCGGCGCCCTGCTGGGCGCCGTGCTGTGCCCTCCGGCTGACGACGGCGCCCGGCCCCAACTCCTGCTGACCGCCCACCACCTGGCCGTGGACAGCGTCTCCTGGCGGGTGCTGCTCGCCGACCTCGAACAGGCCTACCGGCAGGCCGAGTCCGGCGCCACGCCCGAGCTGGAGCCCGAGCCGGTCCCGTTCACCGACTGGGCCCACCGGCTCGCCGGACACGTCCGCGCAGGCGCCCTCGACCCGGCCCTCCCGTACTGGACGGACCAGGCCGGGCAGCCGGCCCACCCGCTGCCCGTCGACCACCCCGGCACCCCGACCGCCGGCTCCGTCCGCACCCTGCGCACCCGGCTGGACGCCGCCACCACCGCGGCCCTGCTGCGCAGCGTCCCCGAGGTCTACCGCACCCAGGTCAACGACGTGCTGCTGAGCGCCCTCGGCCGGGCCCTCGCCGACTGGACCGGCCGGGCGGAGGTCACCGTCGCCCTGGAGGGCCACGGCCGCGAGGACCTCTTCGACGGCCTCGACCTCAGCCGTACGGTCGGCTGGTTCACCACCCGGTACCCCGTCACCCTCGCCCCCGCCGGGACGGCCGACGCCCCCGACTGGGGCGCCACCCTCAAGCGGGTCAAGGAGCGGCTGCGCTCTCTCCCGCACCGGGGCCTGAGCTTCGAGGCACTGGCCAGGCTGCGCCGGGACGACCCGGCGGCCCGCGCCCTGCGGGACGTCCCGCTGCCGCAGGTCTGCTTCAACTACCACGGCCAGTGGACCGCGCCCGCCGGTGGCGACTTCGCCCCGGCCGGCCCGGCGCCCGGCCGGGAGCTCGCCCCCGGCGAGCCGCTGGACCACCTGCTGGACGTCTCCGCCGTGGTCGCCGACGGCGAGCTGGAACTCACCTGGCACTACAGCGACCAGGTGCACGCGAGCGCCACCGTCCGCGCCCTCGCCGACGCCACCGCGGCCGCGCTGACCGCCGTCGTCGAGCACTGCGCCCGCCCCGGCGCGGGCGGCCGCACCCCCTCCGACTTCCCGCTCGCCGGGCTGGACCAGGCCGCCCTGGACCGGACCGTCGGCGACGGCCGGGACGTCGAGGACCTGCTGCCGCTCACCCCGCTCCAGGAGGGCATGCTCTTCCACCGCCTGGTCGGCGGCCCCGACGACGTCTACCTCGACCAGGCCGCCCTGCTGCTGGAGGGCGTCACCGACCCGCAGGCCTTCGCCCTGGCCTGGCAGCGGGTCACCGACCGCACGCCCGCCCTGCGCACCTCGGTGGTCTGGGAGGGCGTCCCCGCCCCGCTCCAGCTGGTGCGCCGCGGCGTCCGGCTGCCCGTCACGGTGCACGACCTGCGGGCCCTGGACCCGGCGCAGCGCGCCGAACGCCTGGAGCGGCTGCGCGCCGAGGACCTCGCCCGGGGCCTGGACATCGCCACCGCCCCGCTGACCAGGCTCACCCTGGTCCGGCTGCCGGAGGCCCGGGTGCAGCTGCTCTGGACCTCCCACCACCTGATCCTGGACGGCTGGAGCCTCGCCCAGGTGCTCACCGAGGTGTTCGAGGAGTACGCCGCCGTCACCACCGGCACCGCCCCCGCCCCTGCGGTGCGCCGCCCCTTCGGCGACTACGTCCGCTGGCTGGCCGCCCAGGACGCCGCCGCCGCCCGGGCCCACTGGCGCGGCGTGCTGGCGGGCTTCGCCGGCGCCACCGCGCTGCCCGTCGACCGGGCCCGGCGCGAGGCCCACCGGGCCCGCTCGGCGCAGAGCCACCGCGCGGGCCTGTCCGAGGAGGTCTCCGGACGGCTCGCCGACACGGCCCGCCGGGCCGGGCTCACCCTCGGCACCGTGGTGCAGGGCGCCTGGGCGCTGCTGCTGGCCCGGTACGCCGGTGAGCCGGAGGTGCTGTTCGGCACCACGGTCTCCGGCCGCCCCGAGGACCTGCCCGGCGTGGAGTCGATGATCGGCCTGTTCATCAACACCCTGCCCACCCGGGTCCGGGTGGAGAGCGGGCGCACCGCCGCCGACTGGCTGCGCGCCCTCCAGGAGGCCCAGGCCGAGGCCCGGCGGCACGCCGCCGTCTCGCTCGCCGAACTCACCGGGTACAGCGACCTGCCCCCCGGCGGCGCGCTGTTCGACAGCATCGTCGCCTTCGAGAACTACCCCTTCGACGACGCCCGCGCGGCCGGCGCCGGGGTGCGGCTGGCCGAGGTCTCCTCCCGGGACGCCACCAACTTCCCGCTGGTGCTGCGCGCCCACCAGGGGGAGCGGCTCGGCCTCGACCTCGGGTACGACCCGGAGCTGTTCGACGCCGACACCGTCCGCGCGCTCGCCGGGCGGCTCTGCCTGCTGCTCGCCGGGCTGGCCGACGGCCTGGACCGGCCGCTGCGCGAACTCGCCTGGACCACGCCCGAGGAGCGCCGCCGGGCGACCGGGCCGGTCACCCTCCCGGCCCGGCCCCGGAACACCCTGGTGGACCTCTTCGAGGCCCAGGCCGCCCGCACCCCGCACGCCCGGGCCGTCAGCCACGGCACCGAGCACCTCGACTACGCCCAACTGGACGCCCGGGCCTCCCGGGTGGCCCACCGGCTGGCCGAACTCGGCGCCGGGCCCGAGCGGTTCGTCGCCCTGGCGCTGCCCCGGACGGCCGACCTGGTGGTGGCCGTGCTCGCCGTGCTCAAGGCCGGTGCGGCCTACCTGCCGCTCGACCCGGACCTGCCTGCCGAACGCCGCGCCGAACTGCTCGGCGACGCCGCCCCGGTGGCCCTGGTGACGCTCGACCGCACCGACGCGGACGTCCCCGTCCTGGCACTGGCCGACCCGGCCGTGCGCGCCGACCTGGAGCGCCGCCCGGCCGCCCCGCTCGGCCCCCGCCACCGCCCGCTGCCCGACAACCCCGCCTACGCCATCTACACCTCCGGCTCCACCGGCCGCCCCAAGGGCGTCGTGGTGCCGCACGCCAACGTGGTCCGGCTGTTCGACCACACCCGGGAACTCCTCGGCTTCGGCCCGCAGGACGTCTGGACGCTGTTCCACTCCTACACCTTCGACTTCTCGGTCTGGGAGCTCTGGGGCCCGCTGCTGCACGGCGGCCGACTGGTCGTGGTGCCCGCGGACACCGCCCGCGACCCGGAGGCGTTCCTGCGGCTGCTCGCCGACGAGGGCGTCACCGTGCTCAACCAGACCCCGTCCGCGTTCCTGCCGCTGGTCCGCGCCGACGCCGAACACCCCGAACTCTCCCGGCGGTCGGCGCTGCGCACGGTCGTCTTCGGCGGCGAGGCGCTGGACGTCACCCGGCTCGCCGACTGGTACGCCCGCCACCCCCAGGACGCCCCGCGCCTGGTCAACATGTACGGCATCACCGAGACCACCGTGCACGTCACCCACGCCCCGCTGGACGCCGCCACCGCCGCCGCGGGCGGCCCGGCCCCGCTCGGCGACGGCCTGGCCGACCTGCGGCTGTACCTGCTGGACGCCGACCTCGCAGCCGTCCCCCCGGGCGCGGTCGGCGAGCTGTACGTGGCGGGGGAGGGGCTGGCCCGCGGCTACCTCGACCGGCCCGGGCTGACCGCCACCCGCTTCCTCGCCGACCCCTTCGGCGCCCCCGGCACCCGGATGTACCGCACCGGCGACCGGGCCCGCCGCTCGGCCGACGGCAGCACCCTGCACTACCTGGGCCGGTCCGACCAGCAGGTCAAGATCCGCGGCTTCCGGATCGAGCCCGGCGAGGTCGAGGCCGCCCTGCTCACCCACCCCGGCGTCGGCCAGGCCGCCGTGGGGGTGCACCAGGACGCCGCCGGCACCCGCCGGCTGGTCGCCCACGTCGTCGCCGGGGAGGGCGCGACCGAGCCGCCGTCCGCCGCCGACCTGCGCGCCCACCTGGAGCGGCTGCTGCCCGCCTACCTGGTGCCCGCCGGCTACGTCCCGATGGCGGCGCTGCCGCTCACCCCCAACGGCAAGCTCGACCGGCGCGCGCTGCCCGCCCCCGGCCCGGACGGCTACCCGGGCACGGCCGGCCGGGACCGCACCGCACCGCGCACCCCGGCCGAGCAGCTGGTGGCGCGGGCCTGGGCGGCCGTGCTGGACACCGGCGAGGTCGCCGCCGAGGACGACTTCTTCGCGCTCGGCGGCGACTCCATCCTCGCCGTCCGGGCCACCGCCCGGCTGCGCGAGGCCTTCGGGCGGGCGGACCTGTCCCCCCGGGTGCTGTTCGACCACCCGGTGCTGGCCCGGCTCGCCGAGGCCCTCAGCGCCGGGGGAGGGCAGCCCGCCGGATCCCGCCCCGCCGACGGCCCCGTCATCCCGGCCGTCATCCCGGTCCTCGCGGACGCCGACGCCGCCGAACCGCCGCTGTCGTACGCCCAGCAGCGGCTCTGGTTCCTCGACCGCTTCCAGCCGGGCGGCACCGACTGGACCACGCTGTCCGTGCTGCGGCTGCGCGGCACGCTCGACCGGGGCGCGCTGGGCGCGGCCCTGGACGCCCTGGTCGCCCGGCACCCGGCGCTGCGCACCACCTTCGCCGAACGGGACGGCGTGGCCCGGCAGGTGGTCCACCCGCCGTACCCCGTCGAGCTGCCCTGCGAGGACCTCGACCCGGCCGCCCTGGACGCGCTGCTGGAGCGGATCGCCGCGACCCCCTTCGACCTGGCCGCCGGCCCGCTGCTGCGCGCCCGGCTGGCCCGGACGGCGGCGGAGGAGCACGTGCTGGTCCTGGCGGTGCACCACATCGTCACCGACGGCTGGTCGATCGGCGTGCTCGGCCGCGACCTCGCCGAGCTGTACGCCGCCGCGCTCACCGGCCGCCGCCCCGAACTGCCCGAACTGCCCGTCCGCTACGCCGACTTCGCCGCCTGGCAACGCGGCCGCGGCGACCGGGCCGAGGCGGAGCTCGACCACTGGCGGGAGACCCTGGCCGGGCTGCCGCCGCTGGAGCTGCCCACCGACCGTCCGCGTCCGGCCGTCCGCGGCACCGAGGGCGCGCTGGTCAGCTTCACCCTGCCCGCCGAGCTGACCGGGCGGCTGCGCGAGCGCGGCCGGGAGGCCGACGGCACCCTGTACACCGTGCTGCTGGCGGCCTGCCAGGTGCTGCTGGCCCGCTGGTCCGGTCAGCGGGACTTCGCCGTCGGCACCGTCACCTCCGGCCGCGAGCACGGCGAACTCCACGACGTGGTCGGCATGTTCGTCAACACCCTGGTGCTGCGCGGCAGCGTCCGCCCGGAGGAGCCGTTCCGGGCGCTGCTGGCCCGCGCCCGGGGCACCCTGCTCGACGCCCTGGCCCACCAGGAGGTGCCCTTCGAACGACTGGTGGACGCCCTCCAGCCGGAGCGGGACACCAGCCGCACCCCGCTGTTCCAGGTCATGGTGGCCCTGCACAACCTCGGCGCCGAGGCGCCCCGGCTGCCCGGGCTGACGGCGGAGCCGCTGACCCCGCCGGTGCGCACCGCCGGCTTCGACCTCTCCTTCGACTTCGTCGAACGCGACGGCGGCCTCACCGGCCACCTGGAGTACAGCACCGGGCTGTTCGACACCCGCACCGCCGAACTGCTGGCCGAGCGGCTGACCGTGCTGCTGACGGCCGTCGCCGACGGCCCGGACACCCCCGTCGGCGACCTGCCGCTGATGACCGCCCAGGAGCGCGAGCGCACCCTGCGGCAGGGGCGCGGCGAACCGCTGCCGCAGGCACCCGACACCACCTTCACCGCCCTGTTCGAGGCCCAGGCCGCCCGCACCCCGCACGCCACCGCCCTGGTCGCCCGGGACACCACCCTCGACTACGCCGCGCTCAACGCCCGGGCCAACCGGCTGGCCCGCCACCTGGTCGCCCTCGGCGCCGGCCCCGAACAGCTGGTCGCGGTCCGGCTGCCGCGCACCTCCGCGCTGGTGGTCGCCCTGTTCGCGGTGCTCAAGACCGGCGCCGCGGTGCTCTTCGTCGACCCGGAGCTGCCCGAGGAACGCGCAGCCCTGCTGCTCGACGACGCCCGGCCACGGGCCGTGCTGACCGAACGGACCCTGCGCGACACGGCCTGGCAGGCCCTGCCCGACCACGACCTGACCGACGCCGACCGGACGTCGCCGCTGCACCCGGCCGGCACGGCGTACGTGGTCTTCACCTCCGGCTCCACCGGCCGCCCCAAGGGCGTCGCCGTCGAACACCGCCAACTGGTCAACCTCTGCCGGGACCACCGGCTCGGCCTGGTCGACCCGCACACCGCCGACGGCGAGCGGCTGCGGGTCGCACTCAGCGCCTCCTTCTCCTTCGACACCAGCTGGGAGGGCCCGCTGCTGCTCGCCCTCGGCCAGGAGATCCACCTGATCGACGAGGACGTCCGGCTGGACCCGCAGGCCTTCTGCGCGCTGGTCGCCGACCGCCGCCTCGACCTGGTCAACGTCACCCCGTCCTTCCTGCGCGAACTCACCGCCGCCGGGCTGCTCGCCCCCGGCCGCCACCACCCCCGGCTGCTGCTGGTCGGCGGCGAGGCCGTCCCCGCCACCACCTGGCGGCAACTCGCCGCCGCCCGCGCCGACTTCGGCGTCACCGCCTACAACGTGTACGGGCCCACCGAGTGCACCGTCGACGCCACCTGGGCCCGCTGCGCCGACCACCCCGAGCACCCCGTCATCGGCCGCCCCGGCCGGGGCCTGAGCGCCCACGTACTGGACGGCGCCCTGCGCCCGGTGCCGCCCGGCATGCCGGGGGAGCTCTACCTGGCCGGCGCCCAGGTCGCCCGCGGCTACCTGAACCGGCCGGGCCTGACCGCCGCCCGCTTCCTCGCCGACCCGTACGGCCCGCCCGGCTCCCGGATGTACCGCACCGGCGACCTGGCCCGCCGCAATGCCCGCGGCCAGCTGGAGTTCCTCGGCCGGGCCGACGAACAGGTCAAGATCCGCGGCTTCCGGATCGAACCCGGCGAGGTGGAGGCCGCCCTGCTGGCCCACCCGGACCTCGCCGACTGCGCGGTCGCCGCCCGCGAGCACGCCGGACGCACCGTGCTGGTCGGCTACCCGGTCCCGGCCGCCGACCGGGTGCCACCCGCCGACGAGCTGCGGACCTGGCTGCGCCGCACCCTGCCCGACCACCTGGTGCCCGCCGCCTTCGTCCCGCTGGCCCGGATCCCGCGCACCGTCAGCGGCAAGACCGACCGCCGCGCCCTGCCCGCACCGCCCGCCCAGCCCGACCGCTCCACCCCGTACGTCGCCCCGGCGCCCGGCACCGAGCAGCGGCTCGCCGAGATCTGGGCCCAGGTGCTCGGCGTCGAACGGGTCGGCGCCCGGGACAACTTCTTCGCGCTCGGCGGCGACTCCATCCTGAGCATCCAGATCGTCTCCCGCGCCAGGTCCGCCGGGCTGGCGCTGACCACCAAGGACGTCTTCCGGCACCAGAGCGTGGCCGAACTCGCCCTGATCACCGAAGAAGTGATCGAACGTCAGGAGACCGGGCCGGAGCCCGCCGAGGCGCCGCTCACCCCGATCCAGCGCTGGTACCTGGACGCCCGCCGCCCCGGCGAGCCGCTGCGCTTCACCATGACCCAGCGCCTGGAACTCGCCCCCGGTACCGACCCGACGGCCCTGCGCGAAGCCGTCCACGCCCTGGTCCGGCACCACCCGGCGCTGCGCACCCGCTTCCGCCCCGGCCCGGACGGCTGGCGCCAGGAGGTGGCCGAGCAGCCGCCCGGCGGCCTGTTCGCCCACCACCCGGCCGCCGGCCTCGACCCCGCCGCCCTGGAGGCCGAGGTCCAGCAGGCCACCGACGCCGCCCAGCGCTCGCTCGACCCGGTCGAGGGCCGCACCGTGCACGCCCTGTTCTTCGACCGCGGCGAGCGGCAGCCCGGCCAACTCGTCCTCACCGTCCACCACCTGGCCGTCGACGGGGTCTCCTGGCGGATCCTGCTCGCCGACCTCGAAACCGCCCACCACGCCGCCCGCACCGGCGCCCCGGTCGAGCTCCCGCCGGAGGGCACCACCCACGGCCGGTGGGCCGCCCGGCTGGAGCGGCACACCCGCGCGGGCGCCCTGGACGCCCACGCCGCGTATTGGACCCGCACCGGCGCCGCCCCGGCCGGGCTCCCCGCCGGCCGCCCCGGCGCCAACACCCACGCCGGCGCCGCCACCCTCGCCGTGACCCTGGACCGGGCCACCACCGCGGCCCTGCTGCGCGAGGCGCCCGCCGCCTACCGGACCCAGGTCAACGACGTGCTGCTCAGCGCCCTGGGCCGCACCCTGGCCCGCTGGTGCGGCCGGGACGAGGTGCTGATCGGCGTCGAGGGGCACGGCCGCGAGGACCTCTTCGACGACCTCGACCTCTCCCGCACGGTCGGCTGGTTCACCGCCGAGTTCCCGCTCGCCCTGCGCGTCGACCCGGACGCCGACTGGCACCACACCCTGCGGGCCGTCAAGGAGCAGCTGCGGGCCGTCCCGCTGCGCGGCCTCAGCCACGGCGCGCTGCGCCACCTCCACCCGGACGGCCCGCTGACCGGCGGCGCCGCCCCGCAGGTCGGCTTCAACTACCACGGCCGCTTCGACCCCGGCGGCGTCGGATCCGGCGACGGCCCCGGCTCCGACGGCCTGGTCCGCGGCCAGCTGCCCCCGGCCGGGCGCGACACCGACCCGGACGAGCCGCGCCCCTACCTGCTGGAGGTCACCGGAGCGGTCCAGGACGGCCGCCTCGAACTGGCCTGGACCTACCCCGCGGAGATCTACGGCGAGGCCACCGTCCGGGGCCTCGCCGAGGAGATGCGCACCGCCCTGCGGGAACTGGCCGAGCACTGCGCCCGGCCCGGCGCCGG
Source organism: Kitasatospora sp. NPDC001309 (assembly GCF_042896295.1). Classification (NCBI taxonomy): domain Bacteria; kingdom Bacillati; phylum Actinomycetota; class Actinomycetes; order Kitasatosporales; family Streptomycetaceae; genus Kitasatospora; species Kitasatospora sp. NPDC001309. The sequence continues at coordinate 57,897 of NZ_JBIAXC010000011.1, forward strand.
CGGGCGCACCCCGTCCGACTTCCCGCTGGCCGGCCTGGACCAGGAGCAGTTGGACCGGCTGGTCGGCGACGGCCGCGCGGTCGAGGACGTGCTGCCGCTGACCCCGCTGCAGTCCGGCATGCTCTTCCACGGCCTGGTCGACAGCGCCGGCACCGGCGGCACCGATGCCACCGGCGGCACCGAAGCCACCGACGAGGCCGACGGCACCGGCGACGCCTACGTCGACCGGATCGCGGTGCGCCTCGCCGGGATCGCCGACCCGCGGGCCTTCGCCGCCGCCTGGCAGCAGGTCGCCGACCGCACCCCGGCGCTGCGCTCCGCCGTGCACTGGCGCGGGCTGCCGCACCCCGTCCAACTGGTCGCCCGGCACGCCGCGCTGCCCGTACGGCACCTCGACCTCGGCATCGACCCGGCCGACCCCGGACAGCTGGCCGCGGTGACCGAACAGCTGCTGGCCGAGGAGCGGGCCACCCCGATGGAGCTGACCACCGCGCCGCTCACCCGGCTCACCCTGGCCGCCCTGCCCGGCGACGAGCTGCTGCTGCTGTGGTCCACCCACCACCTCGCCCTGGACGGCTGGAGCACCGGCCAACTGCTCACCGAGGTCTGCGAGGAGTACGCCGCGCTCACCGGCGGCCCCCAGGCCCCGCGCCCGGTCCGCCGCCCCTTCGCGGACTTCCTGGGCTGGCTGGCCGAACGCGACCGGCCCGCCGCCGAGGCGCACTGGAGCGCCGCCCTGGAGGGCTTCACCGCCCGCACCCCGCTCCCGTACGACCGCCGCCCGGCGCAGGCCCACCGGGCCCGCTCCACCGCCGCCGTCCACCGCGAGCTGGACGAGGCGCTCACCCGGCGGCTGCGCGAACGGGCCGCCGCCGCCGGACTGACCGTGAACACCGTGCTGGAGGGCGCCTGGGGCCTGCTGCTGGCCCGGCACGGCGGCGGCGAGGACGTCGTCTTCGGCACCACCGTGTCCGGACGCCCCGCCGAACTGCCCGGCGTGGAGGCGATGATCGGCCTGTTCATCAACACCGTCCCCACCCGGGTCCGGCTCGCCCCCGGCGGCGTGCTGCCCTGGCTGCGGGAGCTCCAGGCGCGCCAGAGCGAGGCCCGCGCCCACGACCACCTGTCCCTGACCCGGATCCGGGCACTCGGCGAACTGCCCCCCGGGGAGCCGCTGTTCGACAGCATGCTGGTCTTCGAGAACTACCCCGTGGACGAGTCCGCCGAAGCCCGCACCGGGGTCCGGGTGGTCGAGGTGCGCGCCGACGACGCCACCACCTTCCCCTGGTGCCTGCGCGCCCACCTGGGCGAGCGCCTCGGCCTCGACCTCGGGTACGACCCCGCGCTGTTCGACCACCGGACCGCCGAGGACGCCGCCGACCGGCTCGCCCTGCTGCTCACCGCCCTCACCGAGGCCCTCACCGACGGCCGCGACCTCGACACGCTGGAGCCGCTCACCCCGGCCGACCGCGCCCTGCTGGCCGACTGGCAGGCCACCGCCCGCCCGGCCGTACCCCGCAGCCCGCTGACCGTCCTCGCCGGGCACGTCCGGCGCACCCCCGACGCCCCCGCCGTGCGCGAGGGCGAACACCGGCTGACCTACCGGCAGCTCGACGAGTGGTCCGACCGGCTCGCCGGCCGGCTGCTCACCGAGGGGCTGGCCCCCGAGGAGCGGGTCGCGCTGGAGCTGGAGCGCTCGACCGCCCTGGTCGTCGCCCAACTCGCCGTCCTCAAGGCGGGCGGCGCCTACCTGCCCGTCGACCTCCGCGCCCCCGAGGAGCGCCGCCGCACCCTGCTCGCCCGGGCCGGTGCCACCCGGCGGCTCACCGCCGACCTGGTCGCCGCCGCCCGCACCGCCGCCGCCCGCACCGAGGCCACCGGCACGGCCCTGCCGCCCGCCGACCCCGACCGGCTGGCCTACGTGATGTACACCTCCGGCTCCACCGGCGAGCCCAAGGCCGTCGCCGTCCGGCACCGCGACGTGGCCTCGCTCGGCACCGACGGCCGCTTCGCCGACGGCCGCTGCGCCCGGGTCCTGCTGCACTCCCCGGTGGCCTTCGACGCCGCCACCTTCGAGGTCTGGGCCCCGCTGCTGACCGGCGGCTGCGTGCTCGTCGCCCCCGCCGGGCCGGTGGACGCCGCGCTGCTGCGCCGCCTCGCCGGACCGCAGGGCCCGACCGCGCTGTGGCTCACCGCCGGACTGTTCCGGCTGCTCGCCCAGGACGCCCCGGACTGCTTCGCCGGCCTGCGCACGCTGTGGACCGGCGGCGACGTGGTGCCCGCCGCGGCCGTGCGCCGGGTGCTCGCCGCCTGCCCCGGGCTGACCGTGGTGGACGGCTACGGCCCCACCGAGACCACCACCTTCGCCACCGCCCACGAACTCGCCGACCCCGCCGCCGTACCCGACACCCTGCCGATCGGCCGCCCGCTGGACGACCGGCGCCTGCACGTCCTGGACGGCCGGCTGCGGCCCGTCCCGCCCGGCTGCGCGGGCGAGCTGTACCTCGCCGGTGAGGGCGTGGCCCGCGGCTACCTCGGCCGTCCCGGCGCGACCGCCGCCCGCTTCCTCGCCGACCCGTCCGGCCCGCCCGGCACCCGGATGTACCGCACCGGGGACGTGGCCCGGCGCCGCCCCGACGGCACCGTCGAGTTCCTCGGCCGGGCCGACGACCAGGTCAAGATCCGCGGCTTCCGGGTCGAGCCCGCCGAGGTGGAGGCCGCCCTCGCCGCCCACCCCGGGGTGACCGACGTCGCCGTGGTCGCCCGCACCGACCGGCCCGGCGCCCGCCGGCTGGTCGCCTACACCGTCGGCGCCGCCGACCCCGAGAGCCTGCGGGACCTCGCCGCCCGCACCCTGCCCGACTACCTGGTGCCCGCCGCCTTCGTCCCGCTCGCCGCCCTCCCGCTCAGCCGCAACGGCAAGGTCGACCGCGCCGCGCTCCCCGCACCGGAGCAGCGGCACACCGCCGGAGCCGCCGACCGGACCGAGCCGCGCACCGAGCCGCGCACCGAGGCCGAGCGCCGCACCGTCGAGGTCTTCGGCGAGGTGCTGGGCATCCACCCGCCCGGGGTGACGGAGGGCTTCTTCGCGCTCGGCGGCGACTCCATCCTCAGCATCCGGCTCGCCGGCCGCCTCGCCGAGGCCTTCGGCACCGAACTGACGCCCCGCGCGGTGTTCGACCACCCGACCCCGGCCGGTCTCGCCGCACTGCTCACCGGGCGGTCCGGCCCGGGCCGACCGCCCGCCGTCCCCGCCGCCCCCGTGGCGCCCCTGGTCCCGGTCGCCCGGGACGGCGCGGCGCCGATGTCCTACGCCCAGCAACGCCTCTGGTTCCTGGAGGAGTTCGCACCCGGCGGCGCCGAGTACGTGACCGCCCTCGCCCTGCGGCTGCGCGGCCCGCTGGAGGGCGACGCCCTCGGCGCGGCGCTGACCGCCCTGGCCGCCCGGCACGAGTCGCTGCGCACCACCTTCGACGGCGTCGACGGCCACGGCGTCCAACTCGTCCACCCGCCGCAGCCGGTGCCGCTGCCCCGCCACGACCTCGCCCAACTGCCCTCCGGGGAACGGGAGGAGGCCCTGCGCGCCCTGCTCGCCGCCGAACGCGCCCGCCCCTTCGACCTGCGCCGGGGCCCGCTGCTGCGCCCCGCGCTGGTCCGGCTCGCCGCCGACGACCACGTACTCGCCCTGACCCTGCACCACATCGTCACCGACGGCTGGTCCAACGCCGTCCTGCTCACCGACCTGGCCCACCTCTACCGCGCCGCCCTCGACCCGGCCCACCCGCCGCTCGCCCCGCTGCCGGTGCAGTACGCCGACCACGCCCACTGGCAGCGCGCCAACGACGCCACCGACCAGCTCGCCTACTGGAAGGGCCAGTTGGCCGACCTGGACCCCGTCCGGCTGCCGCTCGACCGGCCCCGGCCGACGGTCCGCACCAGCTCCGGGAGCAGCGTCCGGATCGACCTGCCCGCCGACACCGCCCGCGGGCTCGCCCGGGTCGCCCGCGGCGGCGACACCACCCTGTTCACCACCCTGGTCGCCGCCGCCCAGGCCTACCTGGCCCGGCTCGGCGGCGACCGGGACATCGCCGTCGGCACCGTCACCGCCGGCCGCGAGCACCCCGGCACCCAGCGGCTGATCGGCTTCTTCGTCAACACCCTGGTGCTGCGCTCCCGGATCGAACCCCGGCAGCCCTTCACCGCCTTCCTCGCCGAGGTCCGGCAAACCGTCCGGGACGCCTTCGCCCACCAGGACGTGCCCTTCGAGCGGGTCGTCGACGAGGTGCAGCCGGTGCGCGACACCAGCCGCAGCCCGCTCTTCCAGGTGCTGGTCGTGCTGCAGAACACCCCCGCGGCCGAACTCGACCTGCCGGGCCTGGCGGTGACCGACGTCGAGACCGACGCCACCGGCACGGCCTTCGACCTGGTGCTGGAGTTCGCCCACGCCGACGACGGTGCGCTTCACGGCCAACTCACCTACAACACCGACCTGTTCGAGACCGCCACCGCCGAGCGGATGGCCGAGCAGCTGGCCACCCTGCTGACCGCCGTCACCGCCGACCCGCAGTGCGCCCTCGGCTCCCTGCCGCTGGCCGGCCCCGACCGGCTCGCCGCCGAACTCGCCCTGGCCACTGGCGACTTCCCCCCGGTGCCGGAGGCCACCCTGCCCCAGCTGTTCGAACGGCAGGCGGCCCGCACCCCCGACGCCCCCGCCCTGCGCGACGGCGACCGGGTGATCGGCTACGCCGAACTCGACCGGGCGGCCAACCGCCTGGCCCGGCAGCTGATCCGCGACGGCGTCGGTCCGGAACGGCTGGTCGCCCTCGCCCTGCCCCGCTCGGCGGCCGCCGTGGTCGCCCAACTCGCCGTCGCCAAGGCCGGCGGCGCCTACCTCCCGGTCGACCCCGCCTACCCGGCCGCCCGGCGGGAGTTCATGGTCCGCGACGCGGGCGCCACCGTCCTGATCGACGACCCCGCCCGGGTGTGGGCCGCCGACGGCCCCGACACCGCCCCCACCGACGCCGACCGCACCACCCCCCTCACCCCCGGCCACCCGGCGTACGTCGTCTACACCTCCGGCTCCACCGGCACCCCCAAGGGCGTCGTGGTCACCCACGCCGGACTCGCCTCCTTCGCGGCCGCAGCCGCCCGCCAGTACGCCGTCGGCCCCGGCGACCGGGTGCTCCAGTTCGCCTCGCCCAGCTTCGACGCCTCCGTCCTGGAACTGTGCATCTCCCTGCTCAGCGGCGCCGCCCTGGTCACCGGCGAGGAGGGCCCGCTGGTCGGCGAACGCCTCGCCGAGGCCCTGGCCGGACGCCGGATCAGCCACGCCCTGATCCCCCCGGCGGCCCTGGCCACCCTCGAACCCGGCACCGCCGGCGCGCTGCCCGAGCTGCGCACCCTGGTGGTCGGCGCCGAGGCCTGCCCCGCCGACCTGGTCGACACCTGGGCCCCCGGCCGCCGCATGGTCAACTCCTACGGCCCCACCGAGGCCACCGTGGTCGCCACCTGGACCGGCCCGCTCACCCCCGGCACCGGCACCGCCCCCGCCATCGGCCACCCCAGCGGCGCCACCCGCGCCTACCTGCTCGACGCCGCCCTGCGCCCCGTCCCGCCCGGCGTGACCGGCGAACTCCACCTGGCCGGCCCCGGCCTGGCCCGCGGCTACCTCGGCCGCCCCGGCCTGACCGCCCGGCGCTTCCTGCCCGACCCGTACGGCGCCCCCGGCGAGCGGATGTACCGCACCGGGGACCTCGCCCGCCGCGACGCCGACGGGCGGCTGCGCTACTGCGGCCGCGCCGACGACCAGATCAAGCTGCGCGGCTTCCGGATCGAACCGGGCGAGATCGAGAGCGCACTGCGCCGCAGCCCGCTGGTGCGCGACGCCGTCGTCACCGTCCGCACCGACGCCCCCGGCGGCGGCCGGCTGGTCGCGTACGTGGTGCCCGCCGACCCCTGCGGGGAAGCCGACCCGGCCGGCACCGCCCTCGAACTGCGCGCCCAGCTCGCCGAGTCGCTGCCCCCGCACCTCGTCCCCGCCGTGTTCGTCCCGCTGGAGCGGCTGCCGCTCACCCCCAACGGCAAGACCGACCGCCGGGCCCTGCCCGACCCCGGACCGGTGCGGGCCGCGGCCGGCCCGCACCGCCCCCCGCAGAACGACACCGAACGCCGGATCGCCCGGATCTGGGCCGACGTCCTCGGCGTCGAACGGGTCGGCGCCGACGACAACTTCTTCCTGCTCGGCGGCGACTCCATCCTCAGCATGCAGGTGGTCTCCCGACTGCGCCGGGACGGCCTGCACCTGGCCACCCGCGACCTCTTCACCCACCAGACCGTCGCCGAACTCGCCACCGTGGTGCGCGACGCCCCCGACCGCGCCGACGACGGACCGGTCACCGGTGCCGTGCCGCTCACCCCGATCCAGGCGTGGTTCCTCACCACCCCGCGCGCCGCCCACCACCACTTCAACCAGTCCGCGCTGCTCGAACTCGGCCCCGACCCCGACCACCCCGCCCTGCGCGCCGCCCTGGACACCGCCCTGAACGCCCTGCTGGAGCACCACGACGCGCTGCGGATGCGCTTCACCCACGACGCCTCCGGCTGGCACCAGTTCAACCCGCCGCCCGCCCGCACCGAGGACCTCCTGGTCCACCACGACCTGACCGGCCAGTCGCCCGAGTCCGCCGACGCCGCCCTCGCCAAGGCCGCCGACGAGCTGCACGGCGGCTTCGACCTGGCCCGCGGCCCGCTGCTGCGCGCCGCCCTGTTCACCTTCACCGGCGAACCGGACCGTCCGCCGCTGCTCCTGCTGGTCGCCCACCACCTGGTGATCGACGCCGTCTCCTGGCGGGTGCTGCGCGACGACCTGGAGAGCGCCTACCACCAGGCCCGGGCGGGCGGCCCGATCGACCTTGGGGAGCGCGGCACCTCCTTCCGGGACTGGGCCCGGCGGCTCGCCGCCCACGTCGCCGAGGGCGGCCTCGACCACGAACTGCCCTACTGGGAGCAGGCGGTGACGGGCCGAGCCGAACCGCCCGCGCGCCCCGCCGACGCCCCCGGCTCCAGCACCGGCACAGCCGCCGGGACCGGGGCCGTCACGGTGGAACTCGACGAGGCCGACACCGAGGCCCTGCTGCGCGCCGCCCCCGCCGCCTACCGCACCCGGGTCAACGACGTGCTGCTCGCGGCCCTCGCGCTCGCCCTGGCCCGCTGGACCGGACAGCCGCGGATCCGCCTCGACCTGGAGGGCCACGGCCGGGAGGACCTGCTCGACGGCGTCGACCTGTTCCGTACGGTCGGCTGGTTTACCACCGTCCACCCGGTCGGCCTCGACGTCCCCGCGCCCGAACAGCTCGGCCCCGACCGCGACTGGCGCGCCCTGGTCAAGGCCGTCCGCCGGCAACTGCGCGCCGTGCCCGGCAACGGGCTCGGCTTCGGCGCCCTGCGCGCCTTCGGCCCGCCCGAGGTCCGCGAACGCCTCGCCGCCGCCGCCCACGGCCAGGTGGTCTTCAACTACCTTGGCCAGTGGGACGCCCGCCCCGAAGCCGCGGGCGGGGGCCTGGTCCGCGCCGAACTCGGCTCCTGCGGCCAGGACCACGACCCCCGCGACCCCGGCTCCCACCCGCTGGAGGTGGTCGGCGCCGCCCAGCGGGGCCGGCTCGCCTTCACCTGGCACCACCGCCCCGCCGTCCACGACCCGGCCGAAGTGCGCCGGGCCGCCGAGGAGTTCGCCGAGGCGCTGCGCCACATCGCCCGGCACGCCCGGAACGGCCGGCCGGGCCGCTGACCGGCACCACCCCACGAGAACGAGAAGAGGCAGGAACGACATGGACGAGAACACCCGCTTCCAGGTGCTGCGCAACGACGAGGAGCAGTACTCGCTCTGGCCGGTCGACCTCGACGTCCCGGCCGGCTGGCAGCCGGTCGGCCGGGAGGGCACCGAGGCCGAGTGCTCCGCCTACGTCGACGAGGTGTGGACCGACATGCGCCCGCGCAGCCTGCGCGAGCGCATGGAGAACGCCGAGGCCTGACCCGACCGTCCCACCACGAGGAAGAGGAGTCCGCCGTGACCCCCGTGCTGCACACCGAACGCCTGGAGTTCGTCCCCTACCGGCCCGAGGACGAGGACGCCTTCGTCGCCCTGCTCCGCGACGCGGAGGTCTGCCGCTGGATGGGCCAGGACCTGGTGCCCGAACCGCAGCTGCGCACGCTGTTCCGCGCGATCCTGAGCGATGTGTACCCCCAGCGGCTCTTCGACGTCTGGGGCCTGTGGCTGGACGGCGCCTACGCGGGCCACGCGGAGGTGAAGCGGACCGGGAACGTCGACGGGCACGAGCTGGTCGCCGCCCTCGCCCCCGGCTTCTGGGGCCGCGGCCTGGGCACCGAGGTGGTCCGCGGCCTGATCCGCTACGCCGCCGACGAGTTGGGGCTCAAGGAGGTCTACGGCCTGGTGGGCGCCGAGAACACGCCGAGCCTGGCGATGTGCGAGAAGCTGGGCTTCCGCCACCTGCGGGACTCGGTGGACGAGGACGGCACGGTGGCCAGGGTGGTGGTGGTCTCCACGACCGGCGAGGCCTGACCCCGGGCCCGGCCCCCGGCGTGCTCGGCCGCGCCGGGGGCCGCTGTCAGTGGTGGATGGCACAGTGGCGGCCATGACACTCATGCCTGACGGCCGGGCCTTCCCGCCGCCGCACGCCGACGAACGCGCCACGCTGGAGGGCTGGCTGGAGTTCCAGCGGGCCACGCTGCTGCAGAAGGTCTCCGGGCTCGACGACCGGCAGGTGCGGCTGGCCTCGGTGCCGCCGTCGACGCTGACGCTGCTCGGCCTGGTGCAGCACCTCACCGAGGTCGAACGCACCTGGTACCAGCGGGTGTTCGCCGGCCGCACGGTGCCGCCGGTGTACGGCCCGGAGAATCCGGACGGCTACGGCCTGGACGAGGCCCGGGGGATGACGGAGGCGCTGGCGAACTGGCGGGCCGAGGTCGAGCACGGCCGCGAGCTGGCCGGGGGAGCGCCGCTGGACTCACCGGGCCCGCTGGACCGGCGGATCGCCGGGATCGTCGGCTCGGACACCGTCTCGCTGCGCTGGGTCCTGGTGCACCTGATCGAGGAGTACGCCCGCCACAACGGTCATGCCGACCTGCTCCGGGAGGGCATCGACGGCGTCACGGGCGTCTGAGGGGCACCGGCGCCGGGACCGGCCGCGCGGCCGGGCGGGGGAGCCGCAGCGCCAGCAGAGCTCCCGCCGCCGCCACCCCGGTCGTCGCCAGGGCGACCGGGGTGAGCGCCGTGCCGGGTGCGGCACGGCCGGCGACGGTGGTGGCGAGGGCGATGCCGAGGGCCGGTCCGATGTTCATCACGGTCTGCTGGAGCCCTCCGGCGACTCCCGACTCGGCGTCCGCCGCACCCCGGACGACGGCGGAGGTCGCGGTCGCCATCACCGCGCCGAGGCCGCCGCCGAGCAGCAGGAAGCAGCAGCCGATCGCGGTGTCGCCCGAGTCCGGTCCGAGCCGGGAGGTGAGCAGGGTGCCCGTGGTGATCAGTGCCATGCCCGTGAAGACGGTGGCGCGCACGCCGTGACGCCTCGCCAGCCAGGCCGAGGCGGGCGCGCCCACGATCATCGCCACGGCGAGCGGCAGCCCCCGCAGGGCGTTGTGCAGCGGATCCAGCCCGAGCACCTCCTGGAGGAAGTAGGTCGCGGGGAAGAGCGTGCCGAGCACCGCCGCCGATGCCGCGAGCAGGACGCCGAGCGCCGGCCCGACGGCCGGTGAGCGGAGCAGGGCGGGCGGTACCAGCGGGCAGGCGGTCCGGCGCTCGTGCCGGGCGAAGGCGAGGGCGGCGAGCCCGGCCGTCGCGAGGCCGAGGACCGTCCCCGTCGACCAGCCGTCGGTCGGGAGGACGGCCAGGGTGTGCACCAGGCAGACCAGGGCGAGTGCCAGCAGTCCCGCGCCGGGCAGGTCGAGGCCGCCGCCGGCCGGCTCGGTACGGGCCGCGGGCACGGCGAGGGCCGCGACCAGCGCCGCGGCGGCGGGCAGCAGGCCGAGCAGGAAGACCGCCCGCCAGCCGAAGTGGGTGGTGAGCGCGCCGCCGACCAGCGGCCCGGCGGCGACCGCGAGGCCGAGGGCGGCGGTGCGCACGGCGATCGCGCGGGGTAGCAGGTCGGCGGGCCAGACGGCCCGCAGCATGCCGATGGTGGCGGGCTGGAGCAGGGCGCCCGCGAGGCCCTGGGCCACGCGCAGCGCGATCACCCAGCCGATGCCGGGTGCCAGGGCGATCGCGGCGGAGGTGGCGGCGAAGCAGACCACCCCCGCCACGAAGAGCCGCCGGTGGCCGTACCGGTCGCCGAGCCGCCCGGCGAAGACGAGGAGCGCGGCGACGGTGACGAGGTAGCCGCTGCTGGTCCACTGGACGGCGGCCAGGGAGGCGTGCAGGTCGCGCTGCAGGGTGGGCTGGGCGACCGTGAGCACCGTGCCGTCGACGGCGACCAGGACGGCGCCGGTGATGCTCGCGGCGAGGGCGAGCCCCCGGTGGCGGGCGGTCACCGGTCGGCCGGGCCGAGGTGGGCGGTCAGGGCGGCGCGCAGCACGGGTTCGATGCTGTTGCTGTTGCTGTTGCTGTTGCTGTCGCTGTCGCTGCCGGTGGCCAGGGCGAGGCTGCCCCAGCTGCGGAGTTGGGCCAAGCCGTGCAGGTTGGACCAGAGCGCGGCGGTGGCGGCGGTCGGGTCCCCGCCCTGCGGGTGGAGTTCGCCGACCAGGCCGACGAGGGTGCGGAACAGCGGCAGGGTGGAGCGGCGCAGTTCGGTGCCGCTGCCCTCCAGCAGGTCGTGGCGGAACATCAGCTCGAACAGGCCGGGGTTGGCCGCGGCGAAGCCGAGGTAGCCGCGGGCGAGGGCCTCGATCCGGGCCCGGGGGTCGGCCCCGGTGCCGGCGGCGAGGGCGTCGGCACCGGCCAGGGTGTCGGTGAGCCGGCCGAAGCCGTGTCGGGCGACGGCGGCGAGCAGTTCTCGGTGGGTGGGGAAGTAGCGGCGCGGTGCTCCGTGGGAGACCCCGGCGCGGCGGGCGATCTCCCGCAGCCCGAGGGCGTGGACGCCCTCCTCGGTCACCAGCTCGATGCCGGCGGCCACCAGCCGGGCGCGCAGGTCGCGGTCCTGTTCGGTCATGGACACTGTCTACCGGATCGCCGTAGACAGTGTCTAATCGCCGGGCCGCGGGTCCGCCGGGCAGAATCGCGGGCATGGACGAAGGCGGCGAGTCGGCCTGCTGGCTGGACCGGGTGTGCCCGGAGTGCGGGCGGTTGCGGGAGCGGCCCGGCCGGGGGCCGTGCGAGAACTGCGGCGCGGGCGGGGATCCGGTCGGTGCGGCGGACGGCGAGCCGGACGGGGACGCCGAACGGCCGGGCCGGGGCGACGCCTGATCGCCGCCGCCGGCCCGGCCGGGCAGTGCCGGGGCCGCGCTACTGCGGCGGCTGGTCGCGGAACTGCTCCTTGAGCTTGTCCTGGGCGGTGTCGACCTGGCTCTGGTACTTGCCCTGGGTGCGTTCGTCGACGTAGTCGCCGGCCTTGTCGACACCCTTCTCGGCCTGGTCCTCGTGGCCCTTCAGCATGGCCTTGAGCTTATCCAGCATGGACATGTGGTCACCCTCCTGGATGAGACGCCCCCACCCCTCCAGGATCACCGCCCAGGGCGTCCCGCGCACCTCGCGGCCGCGCGGCGCCCTTGGCAAGGCGGTCCGCGTCCTGTCAAATCGTGAACCCACCGACCGTCGGAAGGAGTCGCCTTGAAGCCCCGCTCCCGTCACCGATCCCGTTTCCGGACGTCCCCGCTCGCCGCCCTGACCGCCGCCGCCCTGGTCGCCCCGTTACTCCTGGTCGGCGCGGGCAGCGCCAACGCCGACCCGGACCCGGCCCGCCGCGGCGCCAAGCTGGCCGAGCGGCTGGTCGGGGCCAGCAGCGCCGAGGACGCCCGGGACACCCTGGTCGCGCTGCAACGGTTCGCCGACCGCAACGGCGGTACCAGGGCGGCCGGTTCGAAGGGCCACGACCTGTCCGCGCGGTACATCGCCGAACAGGCGCGGCGGGCCGGGCTCAAGGTCTCCCGGCAGGACTTCGAGTACACCTTCTTCGACGCCCGCTCCCAGCGCCTGGACGTGCTGTCACCGAAGGCGGAGTCGGTACCGGTCCTGGCGATGACCTACTCGGTGAGCGGCCCGGAGGCGGGCCTGACCGCCGAGTTGGGCGTCGCCCCGGTGGGCGCCGCCACCGGCTGCACGCCCGCCGACTACCCGGCGGGCTCCGTCACCGGCCGGATCGCGCTGATCCGGCGCGGCGGGTGCAGCTTCGCCGAGAAGCAGGCGGCCGCGGCCACGGCCGGCGCCCTCGGGGCGCTGATCTACAACAACACCGACGGCGAGCTGAACGGGACCCTCGGCGAGCCCACCGCCGGGAAGGTCCCGACCGGCGGGATCGCCAAGGCGGCCGGCGAGGCGCTGGCCGCCCAGGCCGCCGCCGGGCCGGTGCGGGTGACCCTGGACCTCCGCACCTTCATGGAGCAGCGCAAGACCTGGAACGTCATCGCCGAGACCCGGGGCGGTGATCCGGCGAACACCGTGATGATCGGCGCCCACCTGGACTCCGTCCCGGCCGGGCCCGGCATCAACGACAACGGCTCCGGCGCGGCCGGCATCCTGGAGGTCGCGAAGAACCTCGGCACCCGGCCGGTGAAGAACAAGGTCCGGTTCGCCTGGTGGTCCGCCGAGGAGTTCGGCCTCAAGGGCTCCGAGGCGTACGTGAAGTCGCTCTCCGACGCGGACCGGAAGAACATCCGGCTCTACCTCAACTTCGACATGATCGCGTCCCCCAACTACGCGCAGTTCGTCTACAACGGCTCCGGCAGCGCGGGCGGCGGCGCGGGCCCGGAGGGCTCGGCCCAGATCGAGCGGTTCCTCACCGACTACCTGGACGGCCGCGAGCTGCCGCACGACCCGTCCGCCTTCAACGGCCGCTCCGACTACGGTCCGTTCATCGACGCGGGCATCCCGGCCGGCGGCACCGACACCGGCGCCGAGGTGATCAAGACCCCCGAGCAGCAGTCCCGTTACGGCGGCACGGCGGGCACCGCCTTCGACGCCTGCTACCACAAGGCCTGTGACGACCTGGACAACCTCGACCCGGCGGCCTTCGACGTCAACATCGACGTGATCGCCCACGCCGTCGGCACCTACGCCTGGGACCTCTCCTCACTGCAACGGCCCGTGCCCGGGCAGCGCCCGGCCGCTCGGGCGGCCGCCGGAGCGGGTACGGACACCCCGGGCGGCACCGGAGCCGGCGATGCCGGAGCGGGCGGCGCCGACGCCCACGCGGTGGCGGCCTGACGCCCGGGTGGGCCCGCTGCCGTCCTCGGGCGGCGGGCCCACCCACCGGCCGTGCGCACACCGTCCATCCGGCACCTCCCGTCGGCCATCGCCCCTGGTGGGTCAGGGTACGGGCCACCGTAGTGGACGCCACTGACAATCGGCCCCCGGCCCTGTACGGTGCCGCGCGGAGCGCATCCGCCGAGACCCGGTGGGTGCGCCGAGTCCGGTCCTGACACCATGGGACCGAGATCACGAGATCACGACACCGTGACACCCTCGGAGGAGTCAGCAACATGAGCACGCACTACGACGTCGTCGTCCTCGGCGCGGGCCCCGGCGGCTACACCGCCGCCGTCCGTTCGGCCCAGCTGGGCCTGAAGGTCGCGGTCATCGAGGCCAAGTACTGGGGCGGCGTCTGCCTCAACGTCGGCTGCATCCCCTCCAAGGCCCTGCTGCGCAACGCCGAGCTCGCCCACATCTTCACCAAGGAGGCCAAGACCTTCGGCATCAAGGTCGAGGGCCAGGTGACCTTCGACTTCTCCGAGGCCTTCAAGCGCAGCCGCTCGGTGGCCGACGGCCGGGTCAAGGGCGTCCACTACCTGATGAAGAAGAACGGCATCACCGAGTACGACGGCTGGGGCACCTTCGTCGACGACCACACCCTCCAGGTCGCGCTCAGCGGCGGCGGCTTCGACGTGGTCACCTTCGACCACTGCGTCATCGCCTCCGGTGCCACCACCCGCCTGCTGCCCGGCACCAGCCTGAGCGAGCGCGTGGTGACCTACGAGGAGCAGATCCTCACCGAGCAGCTGCCGGAGAGCATCATCATCGCGGGCGCCGGCGCGATCGGCGTCGAGTTCGCCTACGTGCTGCACAACTACGGCGTGAAGGTCACCATCGTCGAGTTCCTGGACCGCGTGGTGCCGTTGGAGGACGTCGAGGTCTCCACCGAACTGGCCAAGCAGTACCGCAAGCTGGGCATCGAGGTGCTCACCTCGACCCGGGTCGAGTCGATCGACGACAGCGACCCGAACGCCAAGGTGCGGGTGACCGTCAGCAAGGACGGGCAGCAGCAGGTGCTGGAGGCCGACAAGGTGCTCCAGGCGATCGGTTTCGCGCCGCGGGTCAACGGCTACGGCCTGGAGAACACCGGCGTCAAGCTGACCGACCGCAACGCCATCGCGGTCGACGGCCGCGGCCGTACCAGCGTCGACCACATCTTCGCGATCGGCGACGTCACCGCCAAGCTGATGCTCGCGCACGCCGCCGAGACGATGGCCGTGATCGCCGCCGAGACGATCGGCGGGGCGGAGACCATGGAGGTCGACTTCGCCATGATCCCGCGCGCCACCTACTGCCAGCCGCAGATCGCCTCCTTCGGCTACACCGAGGCCCAGGCCCGCGACCTCGGCTACGACGTCAAGGTCGCCAAGTTCCCGTTCACCGCGAACGGCAAGGCGCACGGCCTCGGCCACCCGATCGGCTTCGTCAAGGTGATCTGCGACAACACCCACGGCGAGCTGCTCGGCGCCCACCTGATCGGCCCCGAGGTCACCGAGCTGCTGCCCGAGCTGACGCTGGCCCAGCAGTGGGACCTCACCGTCCACGAGGTCGCCCGCAACGTGCACGCCCACCCGACCCTGGGCGAGGCGGTCAAGGAGGCCATCCACGGCCTCGCCGGTCACATGATCAACATGTGACGACCCGGACGTGCCGACGGTGCGGCCCCGCTCCGGCGGGGTCGCACCGTCGTGCCTTCCCCTCTCAGCCCCGGCCCGAGATCAGGCCCAACCGGCCGTCGAAGCGCCGGTAGAGCACCCGGCCCCGGCCGCCCGCCGGGTGGGCGAAGAACAGGAACGGCAGCTCCGCCCCCACCAGCCGCCGGACGGCCTGCCGCTCGGTGAGCGTCGGCGCGCCGTGCGGGCTGAGCGTGATCGGCGCCGTGCGGCGCCCGGACGGGCCGTCCGGCCTGGTCCGGGCCAGCCGGTAGCCGGTGGGGCCGACCCGGTAGACCACGGCGTCGGTCTCGGTGACCGGGTCGGTGAACAAGTGGATGTCGTAGTCCATCGCGTCCATCGTCCGGGCGGCCGCCTCGGGCGTGCACCGGACCAGAGCCGGCTCCTTGCGGCGGACGATCCGGTCCGCACCCTCGGCGGCCACCGGGGGAGCGGGCGTCGCCGGGGCGGGCCACGGGCGCGGTGCCCAGCTGCCGGTGACGGACCGGATCCGGCCGAGCAGGGACTCGGCGACCCGGTCGAGCGAGGCGCCCGGCTCGGCGGCGGCCCGCTGGACCCGGATCCGCCGTCCGTCCACCTCGGCGTTCGCCTGCGCCAGCACCCCGCCGGCCACGGCGCTCAGCCGGATCCGCAGCGCCTCCACCAGCGTGCCGGCCCCGCCGGCGAGGGCCTCACCCGCCGCGATCCGCCCCCGGGCCTCGGCCAGGGCCTCAGCCGCCGCGCCGCCCTCGAACGCCCCCACCGTGATCAACCCGCCCATCGCCCAGGCCCTTCCGCCGCCGCGCGCCGCGTCCCTCCGGCGCGACCGGCGACCAGGATCCCGACAGGCCCGGGGCGGCGGCCAGGGCCCAACGACCCCACCGCCCCGGGCCGGACAGGGCTTAGCTGTGCAGCTGGCCGCGCAGCCAGGCCTTGACCTCGGGGGTGACCTCGTCGGTGAGGTCCGCGAACTCGTGGTGCTTGGTCAGGAACTTGGCCACGTACGGGCAGATCGGCACGATGCGCTTCCCGGCGGCCCGGACGTCCGTCAGCGCCTCCTGGACCAGCTGCCCGGCCAGGCCGCGGCCGGCGAAGGCCTCCTCGACCAGGGTGTGGTAGAAGACGCGCTGCCCGTCGTGGTCCAAGTACTCGGTGAAACCGGCGAGTTCGCCGTCGACCAGGATCTCGTAGCGGTGCCGGTCGTCCGACCGCTCGACGACGGGGGTGCTGGGGGTGCTCATCGGGAAAGGCCTCTCACGGTGCGGGTACGGTCTTGCGGTGCGGGGGCCAGGTTAGCCCTGGCCGGGTGGGGCGGTCGGCTCCGGGCCGTGCCGGGTGCCCACCCCGCCGCGCCGCGCGAGGGGCCGGCCGGCTGGGCCGGACGGGTGCGGGCCGAGGGGCGAGGGGCGCCCCGGCCCTCTAACGTGGGCGCGACGGTGCCGGGCCCGGCACCGTCGCGACACCGGAGGAGAGCGGAGGGGCCGTTGCGGGTGCGTGCCGCGGAGGCGTTCGGGCCGGCCCGGCCGCCGTCCGACCCGGGGCCCCAGCTGCCGGTGCTGGTCCGGTACGGGCACCGGTCCTGGCTGATCCCCGCCGTGCTGCTGGCGGCGGTGGTGGCCGTGGACGCCCTCACCCCCAGCTCCTTCGAGTCGCTCAGCTGGCTGGCCCTGGTCCCGGTGGTCGCCGCGGGGCTGTGCGGTCCGGCGGTCACCGTGGCCTTCGCCGGTCTCGCCGTCGCCGCCTACCCCGGGCTGAACGGCCTCTGGGGCAAGTCCCACGGGATCGAGGACTTCCTGCTGGTGATCGCCGGCTGCGTCCTCGCGTATCCACTCAGCGTCTTCCGGGCCCGGGCCGCCGCCTACGTCCGCCATCTCCAGGGCGCCGCCGAGACCACCCGGCAGGTGGTGCTGCGCCCGGTGCCGCCGGGCTGGGGCGGGGTGGACGCGGAGGCCCGCTACCTGGCCGCCGACGTGGAGGCCCGGGTGGGCGGCGACTTCTACGACGTGGTGGCCACCCCGTACGGCGCGCGGGTCGTCCTCGGCGACGTCCAGGGGAAGGGCCTGCCGGCGGTCGCCACGGCGGCGGCGCTGGTCGGCTGCTTCCGGGAGGCGGCCTTCCGGGAGGAGGGCCTGGCGACGGTCGCCTCCTGGCTGGAGGAGCGGGTGCACCGGCAGAACCGGCTCTCCGCCCGGCTGGGGGAGGAGGACGAGCGGTTCGCCACGGCGGTGGTCGTCTGGTTCCCCGACGACGCCCCCGGGGAGATCCAGGTGGTCAACTTCGGCCACGACTGCCCGTACGTCCTGGGCCCGGACGGGGTCCGGCAGCTGCCGCCGGGTGACGGCGTCCCGCTGGGCCTCGCCCCGCTGGCCGGGCGGCTCCCGCAGGTGCAGCGGCTCCGGCTGGGCGCGGACGAGACCGTGCTGATCGTCACGGACGGGGTGACCGAGGCCCGGGACCGCCAGGGCGACTTCTTCGACCTGCGCGCCCACCTGGAGGGCCTGGCCGGCCTGCCCGGGGCCGGGGAGCCGGAGCGCCTGGTGGGGGCCGTCGTCGGCGCCGTCCTCCGACACAGCGGCGGGCGCCTGACGGACGACACCGCGCTGCTCGCGGTCCGCAACGGCAAGGGCAACGGAAACGGGAGCGGCAACGGAAACGGCAGTGGCAACGGAGACGGAGACGGAAACGGCGCGGCCTCCGGCTGAGCCGGGGGCCGCGCCGGTCGGGCGTGCGGAGGGGGTCAGGCCCGGAGCTGGGCGACGGCGAGCGAGGGGCGCGGGATCCGGCTGATCACCGAGCCGATCAGGGTGCCGATCGACACCCCGAACACCGCGGACACGGCGGCCAGCACCGACTGGGCGCCGTTGCCGACCTCGATCTGCGCGGTGTTCAGCAGGCCGAAGGAGCCGGGCACCACGATCCAGAACGCGGGCAGGTAGAGCACCTGCCAGAGCGGTCCGCCGGGCAGCCAGTGCACCACGGTGGCCGCGACCGCGGCGCTGACGGCGCCCGCCAGCCCGCCTATCGCCGCGCCGTGGACCGATCCGACCACCACCTGCACGGTGACGCTGACCGCGATCACCGCGACGATCCACGGGATCGCCGGGGGAGGGGTGTTCACATTGACCACGACGCCGGCCACGGCGATCGCCAGCCCCACCGCGATCACCCACCAACTCGGCTTGGCCACCTGGATGTTGGCCAGCGCACTGGCCGGTACGCCGAGCGCGGTGGTGGCCGCCGCCACCCCGGCGAGGAACAGCGCCAGCTGCACCGCGCCGGACACCAGCCGGGCCGTCCCGGCGCTGGCGGCGCCCGCCGCGACCTCCGACAGCCCGGTGACCAGCAGTCCGCCCGGCAGCAGGATCGCCAGGGTGGCCACGATCGTGCGCAGCGGGCCCTCCAGCAGGCCGGCCCGGGTGAGCGACAGGACGAGCAGGGCCACCAGGAACCCGGCGGTGACCGGCAGCAGCGGGCGCAGCCTGGGCAGCCGGCGGGCCAGGACGGTCAGGCCCGCCACGATCAGCGAGCCGGCCCCGGCGGCCAGCACGTTCGCCGTCACCGGCTGGAGGAACAGGCAGACGCCCACCCCGACCGGCAGCGCCCCCAGGTCCGCCACCCAGGCGGGCCAGCGGGCGGGGGCGAGCCGGATGGCGTCCAGCTCGGCCAGCGCCCGGGGGCCGTCCAGCTCGCCGGCGCGCAGCCGGTGCACCAGGTGCAGGACGTCCGCGGTCTGCTCGAACCGCAGCGCGGCGCCGACCGGCGCGAAGCTGGTGGCCTCCACCGCGTCGAGGGCGACGAACAGGCCGTTGGTGAGCGCGGCGACCCGCACCTCGGGAGCCCCCAGTGCCCGTCCGAGCCCGCGGAGTTCCTCCTCGACCTCATGGACGGGAAGGCCCCCGCCCAGCAGGGCGTCGCCCAGTTCGAGCAGCAGGCGGCGGAGCGGGTCGGCGGGGGCCTCGTTGCCCCGGACCGGCGGAGACTTGCTAGACATGGCAGGTATCGTCCCATCCCGCCCGCTTGGGTCCGAATCTGCCCTGGTCTGATCGTTTCGTGCCGCCGCCGTCGGGCTGCCGCTGGCCCGGGGATCAGTTCACGTAGACCGCCGGGGCGCCGGACTGGCTGGTGTCGGCGACCGGGCCGTAGCTCGCCGAGAAGTAGCCGTCGCCGGGGCAGAGGCCGGAGCCGCCGCTCTTGGCGAAGTGCTCGTTGGTGAAGGTCAGGCTCTGGCCGCCGTTGTCGGCGGTGCCGGTGAAGGCTCCGCTGAGCCGGTAGGTGCAGGTGATGGTGCCGAACCAGCTGTTCAGGACGGCGGTGGCCTGGATCTGCCCGGCGCTGCCACCGGTCAGGGTGACGGGCAGGCCGGTGCCGTCGTCGATCGAGACGCCGTACGGCAGGGTGTCGACCGTCAGGCTCTGTACCGAGGTGACGCCGGTGACGTTGGCGGTGCAGGAGTCGAAGGTGAGGCCGGTCATCGACTCGGTGGCGGTGCCGGGGGCGGTCGGGTTGGTCAGCACGGTGGCGGACAGCTGGGAGGTCGCGCAGGTGACGCCGGTGGTGCTGGTGGCGGTGGAGTAGAAGGTGGCGGAGCCGCCGGCGAGCGTCGCGGCGAGGGCGTCGCCCGCGGCGACGGCGGCGCCGCCCGTGCTGCCGGTGGTGAGCACGGGGCCGGCGTCGTCTGCCGGAACCGCGGAGGCGGGGGCCGCGGCGGCCAGGGCGAGCACGGCGAGTACGGCGAGGGCCAGGGGCGCGGTGCGGTGGAGGGGTGCGCGCATGGGAAAGCCTCTTCCTCGGTGAGGGGCGAGAAGGCGAACGTCCGCTGCTCCCAAGGGACTTCCGAGGGGCGGGGAGCGGGGGAGCTGACTCCGTTGTAGGACCGTGTCGGTGGGCCGTCAAGGCGCGGCGGAGAACTTGCTGACGATTCGTCAACAGTGGCGGACCGGGCCTGCCGGCGAGCTGTCAGTGATCGGAGAGCAGGATGTCAGTGCCCTGACAGTGGGGGCCGGAAGACTCCGTGGCGCCCGATCACATGATCAACAACGGAGAGAGCCCGCCCGTGCCCCGACCCCGCCCCCTCACCGCCCTCCGCACCACCACCCTCCGTGCCGCCGCGGCCACCGCCGCCGGCCTGCTGCTGGCCGCCCTCACCCCGGCCGCCGCCTCGGCCGCCGCGCCCGCCCCGCCGGTGCCGGCCCTGACCTGGACCAAGCCCTGCACCCCGGGCTTCCAGTGCGACACCGCCCAGGTGCCGCTGGACTACCGCGACCCGCACGGCCGCTCCATCGACCTGGCGCTCATCCGCCGTCCCGCCGACGACCGGGCGCACCGGATCGGCACCCTGTTCTACAACCCGGGCGGCCCGGCGATCCCCGGCACCCTGGCGCTGCCCTCCACCACCCCGCTGTTCCCCGAGGACGTCCGCCGGCGCTTCGACATCGTCAGCTTCGACCCGCGCGGCGTCGGCGCCTCCACCACCCTGCGGTGCTTCCCCGACCCGGGCGGCGAACAGGCCCTGCTCGGCGGACTCCCCGCCGGCTACCCGATCGGCGCCGAACAGCAGTCACGCTGGGCCGACACCTACGCGCAACTGGGCCGCCACTGCGCCGACAACGACGACACCGGCCTGCTCGCCCACCTGTCCACCGCCGACGTCGCCCGCGACCTCGACCTGCTGCGCCAGGCCGTCGGCGACCGCAGGCTCAGCTACCTCGGCACCTCCTACGGGACGTACCTCGGCGCCACCTACGCCAACCTCTTCCCCGGCCGGGTCCGCGCCATGGTCCTGGACAGCGCCGCCGACCCGGTGGCCTGGTCCACCGGCCGCACCCCGCAGGACCGCGCGCTGCCGCCGTTCCTGCGCACCGGCAGCGACCTCGGCTCGGCCCGCGCCCTGGACGACTTCCTCGACCGCTGCGGCGCCGCCTCCCCGGCCGCCTGCGCCTTCTCCGCGGGCAGCCCGGAGGCGACCAGGGCCAAGTACGCCGCGCTGACGGACCGCCTGGCGCACGGACCGGTCACCGTCGGCACCGGGGCGCAGGCCGTCACCTACGACGAGGCGAGCGCCGTCTCGGCCGTCGCGCTGCTGCTCTACTCGGCCCAGCCGCTGCCGCAGCTCGGGAGCCCCGGCTGGGCCGCCCTGGGCGGGCAGTTGCAGAGCCTGTGGACCGCCGCCGACACCCCGGCGGCACCCCTGCCGACCGGCGCGCAGCCCGGCCAGACGCAGGTCCTCGGCGTGCTGTGCGCCGACACCGTCAACCCGCCCGCCGGCGCCGACTACCCGGCGCTCGCCGACCTCGCCCGGGAGCGCTCCGGCGCCCTCGGCCCGTACTGGGTCTGGCAGACCCAGCGCTGCGCCGCCTGGCCGGCCGAGGCCGCCCGGGACCGCTACACCGGGCCCTGGGACCGCTACACCGCCGCGCCCGTGCTGGTCGTCGCCAACACCGGCGACCCGGCCTGGCCGTACGAGGGCTCCCGCGCGCTGGCCGACACCCTGGCCCGCGGCCGGCTGCTGACCGTCGACGGCCCGGGCCACAGCGTGCTCGGCAACCCGAGCGGCTGCGCCGCCGGCTACGAGGCGCGCTACCTGGTGGACGGCGACCTGCCGCCGCGCGGCCGGGTCTGCGCGCCGGACGCGCCGCCGTTCCGGTAGCGCTCGGTGACCGGCGGGCCTGCCCGATGGGGCGTGCCCGGATCGGTGACGGTCCGGGCACGCCCCCGTTCAGCGCTCCCCGCCGCCGTCCTCGTCCGACGGCTCGTGGCCGCGCGCGTGGTGGCGCCGCAGGAACCAGACCAGCAGCGCGACGGCGACGAGACCGGCGATCGTGATGGCGGCGACCCGGCCGACGGTGCCCTCCACCCTGGTGTACGCGGCCCCGGCGAAGTAGCCCAGCAGGGTGAAGCCGAAGGCCCAGGCCAGCCCGCCGAGGGCGTTGTAGAGCAGGAACCGGCGGTACGGCATCCGGGACATCCCGGCCAGCGAGGGCACCAGCGGGCGGAAGAAGGCGATGAAGCGGCCGACGAACACGGCGGCCGGCCCGCGCCGGCGGATCAGGTCCTGCGCCGTCCCGACCCGCTTCGCGTGCCGCTGCAGCGGGCGGGTGCGCAGGATCGCCGGGCCGAGGTGGCGGCCGATCTCGTAGCCGGCGGAGTCCCCGAGGACGGCCGCGCAGACCACCACCAGGATCATCCAGCCGAGCGAGACGCTGCCCTGGTGGGCGATGAAGCCGCCGAGGACGGCGGCCGTCTCGCCCGGGATGAAGAAGCTGAAGAACAGCGCGTCCTCGGTGAAGACCATGGCGCCGACCACCGCGTACACGACCGGGCCGGACAGTCCGCGCAGCCAGTCGGTGATCGCGTGCATCCGCCGCACCTCGCCGGTGATCGGTCCGCTTTCCGCCCCAATGTAACGCTTGTCCCCCGACTCGCCCCTGGTGGAGGCCCGGGCCGGCCCCCGGCGGAGGCCCCGGGCCCGCCCCCGGCGGGTGGGCACCGGGGGCGGCTTCCTTAGCGGAACGTAAGATCTGCGCGGCGCTCCTTGCCGCCGCCCCGCGGGCGGCGGCACGCTCTGGGACACCCACCCGCCGTACCAGTCCCCGGAGCCGCCATGTCCCCGTCCGCCGCCGTCCCGGCCGCCCCCGCTCCCCGCCCGCAGCCGCCCGGCGGGGACCGCGCCCGGCGGCGGCGCGCCCTGATCGGCGGGTCGCTGGGCAACCTGGTGGAGTGGTACGACTGGTTCGTCTACGCCAGCTTCGCCGTCTACTTCGCCGACGACTTCTTCCCCGGCAGCGACTCCACCGCCAAGCTGATGAACACCGCCGGCATCTTCGCGGTCGGCTTCCTGATGCGCCCGGTCGGCGGCTGGCTGCTCGGCCGGGCCGCCGACCGGCACGGCCGCAAGAGCGCGCTCACCCTGACCGTCACCATGATGTCCGCGGCCGCCGTACTGATCGCCGTCGCCCCGACCTACGCGCGGGCCGGCTACCTCGGCGCCGCCGTGCTGCTGCTCGCCCGGCTGCTCCAGGGGCTGAGCATCGGCGGCGAGTACGCGGCCAGCGCCACCTACCTCACCGAGGCCTCCGCACCGAACCGGCGGGGCCTCGGCTCCTCCTTCCAGTACGTCTCGATGACCTGCGGCCAACTCCTCGGCCTGGGCATCCTGATCGTCCTGCAGCACACCCTGACCAGCGCCCAACTGCACGCCTGGGGCTGGCGGTTGCCGTTCCTGCTCGGCGCCGTGCTGGCCGTCGTGGTGCTCTGGCTGCGCCGCCGGCTGCCGGAGACCGAGGCCTTCACCGCCGAGTCCGCCGGCCGGGAGCGGGCCGACGCCCGCGGCACCCTGCGCAGCCTGTGGGAGCACCGGCGCCAGGCCGCCCTGGTGATGGCCCTGACCCTCGGCGGCACCGTCGCCTACTACACGTACACCACCTACCTGACCAAGTACCTGATCGGCAGCGCCGGGCTCGCCAAGAACACCGCGACCCTGGTCAGCTTCACCGCGCTCGCCGTGTTCGCCGCCGTCCAGCCGCTGGCCGGACTGCTCTCCGACCGGATCGGCCGCCGCCCGCTGCTGATCACCTTCGCGCTCGGCTGCACCGTCGGCACCTACCCGCTGATGACCGCCCTCGGCTCGGCCTCCGGCTACTGGTCCGCGCTCGGCCTCTCGCTCGTCGCCCTGCTCGTCGTCACCGGCTACACCTCGATCAACGCGGCCGTGAAGGCCGAACTCTTCCCCACCCGGATCCGCGCGCTCGGCGTCGCGCTCCCGTACGCCCTCGCCAACGCGCTGTTCGGCGGCACCGCCGAGTACATCGCGCTCTGGTTCAAGAACAGCGGCCACGAGTCCGGCTTCTTCTGGTACGTCTCCGGCTGCGCGCTGGTCTCCCTGGTCGTCTACGTGCTGATGCCCGACACCCGGCACGCCGTGCTCGACCCCCGGGAGGCCCCGGCGGTGGCCGCCGCGGCGGAGCCCGTACGGTAGTCACCTCAATCCCGGGGAGGGCTCCGTGCACATGCTGCTGGTCGAGGACGACGACCGGATGGCGCAGGCCCTCGCCACCGCGCTCGCCCGGCGCGGCCACACCGTGCGCCGGGTGGTCCGCGCCGCCGAGGCGCTGCGGCACGCCCGGGAGGCCGAGTTCGTCCTGCTCGACCTCGGCCTGCCCGACCTGGACGGCCTCGACCTGCTCCGCAAGCTGCGCACGGTCTGCGCGGTGCCGCTGATCGTGGTCACCGCGCGCAGCGAGGAGCGGGACGTCCTCCAGGGCCTGCGGGCCGGCGCCGACGACTACGTGGTCAAGCCGTTCCGGATGGCCGAACTCATCGCCCGGATCGACACCGTGCGCCGCCGCACCGGCGGCGCCGCCCCCGAACCGGCCGACGGGCGGCGGCAGGTGCGCACCGGGGACGTCACGATCGACCTGGCGGCCCGCAGCGTGACCGTGGACGGCGCCGAAGTCCGGCTCACGCGGCGCGAGTTCGACGTGCTCGCGCTGCTCGCCGCGCAACCCGGCGACGTCCGCTCCCGCGAGGAGATCCTCGACCGGATCTGGGGCGACGCCTTCCTCGCCTCCTCCCGCTCGCTCGACGTGCACGTGGCCGGCATCCGGGCCAAGACCGGCCGGGCCGCCCTGCTCCGCACCATCCGCGGCTACGGCTACCAACTCGGCGCCCTGGACGGCCGGTGAGGCGCCGGCTGCTGGCCGTGCTCACCGCGCTCATCGGTACGGCCGTGCTGCTGCTCGCCCTGCCGCTGGCCGACTCCTACGCCCGCGGCCGCACCGAACACCTGCTGCTGCAACGCCGGGCCGACGGCGTCCGCTTCGCCGAACTCGCCGACCGGATCCGCACCGACGCCGACCGCCGCGAACTCGACGCCGAACTCACCCGCTACGCCCAGCTCTACGGCGCCGCCGTGACCGTGGTCGACACCGTCGGGCACACCGTCGGCCGGGCCGGCCCGGCCCCGGTCGGCCCGGCCGCCCGGCAGGCCGAGGACCGCGCCTTGACCGGCCGCTCCACCGAGGCCCTGCCCACCGTCCTGCCCTGGGGGCCGGACACCGTGGTGCTGGCCGAACCGGTCGGCCAGGACGAACGGGTCGGCGGCGCCGTCCTGTTGACCGTCCCCACCGGCGCGGCGCGGCACGACGTGCTGGTCCGCTGGACGCTGATCGCGGCCGGCGCCGTCACCGCCTTCGGTGCCGCCGCGCTGGTCGCGGCCGGCATCGCCCGCTGGCTGCTGCGGCCCGTCCACGAACTCGACCGCGCGGTCGCCACCATGGCCGACGGCCGCTTCGAAGCGCGCGCCGCCGTCGCTGCCGCCGCCGACACCGGCCCGCCCGAACTGCGGCGGCTGCGCGAGCACTTCGACGGCATGGCGGCGGCGGTCGGTGAATCGCTGCGCCGCCGGCGGGACTTCGTCGCCGACGCCTCGCACCAGCTGCGCAACCCGCTGGCCACCCTGGTGCTGCAACTGGAGAACGCCGAGCCGTACGTCGAACCGGGCCCCGGCCGTACGGCGCACGCCCTCGCCCTGGACGAGGCGGACCGGCTGGGCGAGCTGCTCGACGGCCTGCTGGCCCTCGCCCGGCTGGAGGCGGCCGCCGCTCCGGTCGAGGAGCAGGACGTCTCCGCGGCCGTGGCCGAGCGGGTGGCGGCCTGGGCCCCGGTGTTCGAGGCGGGCGGCCCGGAGCTGACCGCCGACGTCGCCCCCGGGCTGCGCGCCCGCACCCTGCCCGACGCGGCCGGGCGGATCCTGGACGCCCTGCTGGACAACGCCGGCAAGTTCGTTCCGCCGGGCGCCCGCGTCCGGGTGACCGCCCGGCCCGGCCCGGACGGCGGCGCGGTGGTCCGGGTCCGGGACACCGGCCCCGGTGTCCCGACCGCCCAACTCCCCCTGCTGCTGGGGCGCTTCGCCCGTGCGCCGGAGCACCAGAACCTCCCCGGCACCGGCCTCGGCCTGGCCATCGCGGACGAACTCGCCCGCGCCGGCGGCGGAACGCTCACCGTCGCCGCGACGAGCCCCCACGGACTGACCGTCGAGTTCCGGCTGGCCGCGCCCTGAGCCCTGAGCTCCGCAGCGGTTCAGCGGTTCAGCGGTACCAGGCGCGGAGGGCCGTCGCGGTCTCCCGGACGTCGGCGCGCCCGTCCCGGATGCGGGCGGCGAGCTCGGTTGCGGCCTTCGGCCCGACGGTGACGGTGACGCCGGAGGCGGTGAGGTAGGCGGCGGCGACGACCGCGGCGAAGTGCTCGTTGCCGGACTCCAACGCCGGGACCCGGATGAGCTGGTGCATGAGCGCGGCCGCGCGCTGGTGCGGGCCCTCGTACACGGGGACGTCCATGACCTCGTCGGCGTGCCGGGCGACGGCGGCGCTGAGGGTGCCGTAGTCCGTGATGTCGGGGTCGGTGGGCAGGAAGCGGTGGGCGATGTCGAGCAGCCAGGCCCGGTCGATGCGCAGGATCACGCCGCGTCCAGGGCGGGTCCGCGCCGTCGGCGCGCGTGCTGTTCGGGGGCCTGGTGGAGCCGGCGCCGCTGCCCCGGCCGGACGTTCAACCGCATGAGGTGCAGCGTAGCCAGCCGTAGCGGCCGCTACCAAACGGGCTTGACGGCGCCTCGGCAGCGGCCCCGGGCTCACTCGTGGGAGCTGATCACTCCGCCGGTGCTGAGCACGATGTACACGCCGTTGGCGTCGAGCCCGGCGTCGTGCTGGTCGGACTCGACGGTGCCCATCACGGCGTTCCCGTGGCCGATGATGTCGGCGCGGTAGTGGAGTTCGCCGACCTTGGTGACCTTGGCCGTCCACCCGCCCGCCAACTGGAAGGTGCCCGGGCCCTGGTGGGCGCCGCCCGTCCAGGCGTGCACCGTGCCGTCCATCGCGAGCACCACGAACATGCCGTTGGCGTCGAGCCCGGTGTCCCGGCCGTCCGCCTCGATCGTGCCGAGCACCTGGCCGCCGTTGACGAGCTTGCCGACGTAGTGCAGGTCGCCGAGCTAAGGAGGAGCGCATCCGCGACCGATTCAGGTTCCATGACGCGACAGCGGAGTCCGTCATCCAGCACTACGCCGGTCAGGACCTCGTCGTCACGGTCGATGCCGCCGGTACGCACGAGCAGATAGCCGGGCGCGTGTTCAGCGCGCTCCACGGACCTGGCCGCTGACCGGGCTTCGGCGGGGTGAGCCAGCCGTCGGAGGGTGGGCGCCGGCCGCACGCCGTCAGGCCGGCGCGGGCCTGACGGCGTGCTGCTACCCGTACACCGAGCGGTAGTAGGCCGCCGCCCCCGGGTGCAGGGGGACGGCCCCGGTGGAGACGGCGAACCGGGGCTCCAGCCGGGCGCCGGCCGTGACCGAGCGCAGCAGGGTGGCCCACCGGTCGAAGAGGATGCCGAGCAGCCGTCGTACGGCGTCCTCGGGGACGCCCGGGCGGGCGGTCAGGTAGTTGCCGACGCCGAGGGTGGGGACGGGGCCGGCCAGGCCGTAGGCCCCGGCGGGCAGGGTGACGGCGGTGTACACCGGGCCGTAGCGCTCCCGCAGCAGCGCGGCGACGGCGTCCAACGGCACGAAGCGCAGCGGCAGTTCACGGGCCAGCGCGGCCACCGCGGGGGTCGGCACGCCGCCGGACCAGAACACCGCGTCCAGCGTGCCCGCGCGCAGCGCGTCCAGCGACTCGGCCAGTCCGAGGGACCGCTGCCCGACGGAGATCCCCGCCCGGCGCAGCAGCCGCCCGGCCGTCACCTGGTTGCCGGAGCCGACCGCGCCGGTGGCCACCCGGCGGCCCGCCAGGTCGGCCAGCTCGCGCACCGGCCCGTCGGCGGGGGCGAGCAGGTGGAGGTAGTTGACGTACACCCGGGCCAGCGCCGTCAGGCCGAGCGGACGGTCGAAGGTGTCCCGGCCCAGGACGGCGTCCTCGGCGACGTCGGCGGTGGTGAGCGCGAGGTCCACCGCGCCGTCGGCGAGCTGTCGCAGGTTGTCGACGCTGGCCGCGCTGCCCACCGGGGTGAGGGTGAGCTGGCCGCTCGCGTTCACGGCCTCGGTGAAGGAGTGCCCGAAGGCGTTGTACGGCCCGCCCTCGGGCCCGGTGGCCAGCCGCAGCGCGCGGGGCGGTGCGTCCTCGGCGGAGCAGCCGGTCGCGCCGCCCGCGGTGAGGGCCGCCACCAGGGCCGCGCCCAGCAGGGTGCGGCGGTGGGGAGCGCTGGCGGTCATGGCGGGAAGGGTAGCCCGGCCCGGGACGCGGCGGCAGATCGGCCCGGGAACGCGGACACCGCCGGGCCCTGGGAGCAGGACCCGGCGGTGCCGGGGGTGTTGCGCGTGTGGGCCGTGCGTCAGGCGCGGCGGCCGCGCTTGCGACGGGCCAGGAAGACCGCTCCGCCGCCGACCGCCAGCAGGGCGACGGCCGCGGCCGCGATCGGCCCGGTGTGGGAGTCGGCGCCGGTCTCGGCCAGCGGCGGGCCGGAGACGCTGCTGGTGGCCCCGGCGACGGCGGTGGAGCCGTTGGCCGAGGTCGCCGAGCCGGCCGGGGTGGTGGCGGAGGAGCCGCCGGTGGGCTGTCCGCTCGGGCTGTCGCCGCCGACCGGGGCGCCGGTGGTCGGGTCCAGGATCAGGGTGGCCGACTGCGGGTTCTTGAAGTCGAACATGCCCTCGATGGAGCCGGCGTGCTCGTCGAAGGAGGAGTCGCCGATCCGGCCGGTCTTCCAGTTGTCCTCGACGAAGCGCAGGACCGAGGTCTGGTCGGTCTGGGTGTGGTCGACGAAGTTGGCCTTGGCGTACGGGGAGACGACCAGCAGCGGCAGGCGCGGGCCGAAGCCGCAGCGGTCGGCGTAGCCGCCCCAGCCGGCGTCCTTGCCGCACTGGCCGGCGCCGCTCAGGCTGTCGTTGGCCGGGTCCTTGGAGCCGTTGACCGGCTCGGCGAACTTGTGGTCGTACCAGCCGTCCGAGTCGTCGTAGGCGATGACGACGGCGGTGGAGGCCCAGTCCTTGGACTTCTGCAGCTTGTTGACGGTGTCGACGACGAAGTGCTGCTCGTCCAGCGGGTCGGAGTAACCGGCGTGGCCGTCCTGGTAGTTGGCGGCCTTGAGGTAGCTGACGGCGGGCAGGTTGCCGTGCTGGAGGGCGGCGTCGAAGTCGGTCAGGTCGTACTGGTGGTTGGCCTGGCCGGCGTGGCCGATCTCCTCGACGTCCTTCGGAGCGAGGTGCTTCGGGTTGGCCGTGGACTTGTAGTACTGGAAGGGCTCGTGGTGCGGGTTGTAGTCGGTCTGCGAGGCGCCCACGATGTTCTTGTGCGCGGAGTCGCAGGCCGCCTTGCCGTCCTTGGTGCCGGTCGGCTTGAAGCCGCCCTGGAACCAGCCCCAGCTGACGCCCTTGTCGTTGAGCAGGTCGCCGACGTTCTTGCCGGTCATCACCAGCTGGTTGTGCGCGGGGCTGGAGCAGTCGTCGTAGCCCGGGTCCGGGTCGTTGATGACGGTGCCGATGCCCTTGGCGTCCGGGGAGGCCACCACGTAGGCGTCGGTGGTCTGCTGGCCGGTCTTCGGGTCGACCGGGTAGCCGCCGTGGGTGTTGCCGGTGACCAGGTTGATCGCGCCGGGGGTGGAGGGCCCGTAGTTGGTCCCGAAGGAGTTGTCGCTCATCGCGAAGTGCTGGGCGTAGTTCCAGTAGCCGGTGACGGTGTTGCCGTCGTAGTAGTCCATCACCAGGCCGGGCGCGGTGTACATCGGAGCCTTGCAGTTCTCGATGTCGGTGTGCTCGACGAACTTGTCCATCTTGCCGCCGTCGAAGGCGAGCTGCTCGTCCTTGTAGGTGTGGTCCTGGTCGCAGGTGACCGCCTGGGACGGGCTCAGCCGGACCGGGTTGTTGCGGTTCGGGTTCTTGTGCAGCAGGTCGTCGCTCAGGCCGTCCACCTTGGGGGTGTCGGGCTTGGCGGTGAACTTCACCTTGTCGTCGGCGGTGTTGGCCGCGTTCGGGTAGGTGCCGAAGTAGTGGTCGAAGGAGACGTTCTCCTGGAATATCACCACCAGGTGCTTGACCGGGGTGGCGGTCTGCGGGCCGTCGGCGGCGAAGGCCGCGGGGGCACCGCCGAAGGCGGTCAGCGAGGCAGCGCCGATCAGGCCGGCACCGTAGCGGAGCCACCTGTTGCGGGAGGGAACTGCGGGCATGGTCGGATCCTCGACGTCATCGTCATGTGTGTCAGAAGTAGGGGCCGTGACGCGCGTAGCACGAGCGGCGCGGCGGCTAGACGCTAGAGCGTAGCGGTGAACACGGTTGACGAGTGCATGTGAACACGCGGTAAATCGCCGAGGGACGGAACTCTTCGCCCGGACTGCCGTCGGGAAGACAAGTCCGTTGAATGCCCCCCGAATCCGACGAATACGGGACGTCTTCCGACGGTTTCCGGCCAGAAATGTCGCTTCCGTCCCGGCCGGGGCCGCTGACGGGCCCGGCACGAAACCGTGGTCGATCTCACGGAACGGCCCCGGTCCCGCTGCGCGAGCGGGGCCGGGGCCGGGGATCGGGATGGGGCCGGGACCGTTCCGGGGGCGGGGGTGGTCGGGGCGCCCGCCCCCGGTCGGGTCAGGCTCCGGCCGCCGCGGACTCCGCCTGGACGCCCTGGAGCGCGGCGACCAGGGCGTCGACGTCCTGCACGGTGTTGTACAGGGCCAGCGAGGCCCGGGCCGCGCTCTGCAACCCGTAGGCGGCGAGGGCGGGTTGGGCGCAGTGGTGGCCCGCCCGGATGGCGATGCCCTGCTGGTCGAGGGCCCCGGCGAGGGCGATCGGGTCCGTCCCGGCGAGCAGGAAGGTGAGCACCCCGATCTTGCCCGGGGCCTCGCCGATCAGCCGCAGCCCGGGCACCGTGCGCAGCGCCGCGGTGGCGTACGCGGTGAGCTGCTCCTCGTGCGCGGTGGCGGCCGCGCGGTCCAGCCCGGCGACGTACCGCAGGGCGGCCCGCAGCCCGGCGACCCCGCCGATGTGGCCGGTGCCGGCCTCCAGGCGGTGCGGGACGGGGGCGTAGCTGGTCTCCTCGAAGCTCACCGAGTCGATCATGTTGCCGCCGCCCTGCCACGGGGGCATGGCCTCCAGCAGTTCCCGCTTCCCGTAGAGCGCGCCGATCCCGGTCGGGGCGAAGATCTTGTGCCCCGAGAAGGCGTAGAAGTCGGCGTCCAGCGCGGTGACGTCCACCGGGAAGTGGGCCACCGCCTGGGCGCCGTCGACCAGCACCTTGGCGCCGTAGCGGTGGGCCAGCGCCGTCATCTCGGCCACCGGCGGCACCGTCCCCAGCACGTTGGAGGCGTGGGTGAGGGCCACCAGCTTGGTCCGGAAGCCGAGCAGGTCCCGGTAGGCGTCCTGGTCCAGCTGCCCGTCCGGCAGCAGCGGGATCGGGACGACCCGGGCCCGGCGCTCCTTGGCGATCAGCTGCCAGGGCACCAGGTTGGAGTGGTGCTCGGCGGCGGAGACCAGGATCTCGTCGCCGACGCCGAGGTTGGCCCGGCCCCAGGTCTGGGCCACCAGGTTGACGGCCTCGGTGGTGCCCCGGACGAAGACGATCTCGTCCGGGTCCGGGGCGCCGAGCAGCTTGGCGGCCTCGGCGCGGCCCTCCTCGTAGATCTGGGTGGCCTGCTTGGCGAGGGTGTGCGCCCCGCGGTGGACGTTGGAGGTGCCCGCCGAGTAGTGCTCGCCGACCGCCTCGACCACCTGGCGGGGCTTGAGGGTGGTGGCGCCGTTGTCCAGCCAGACCAGCGGGCGGCCGTTGACCTCGCGGTGCAGCTGGGGGAAGTCGCGGCGGACGGCCTCGACGTCGAAGCCCGCGGCGGGGGCGGTGGGCGGTGACGTCCGGTCGGCCCGGGTGGGCAGCCAGTAGCGCGGGCCGCCGGCGGCGTGGGCGAGGGCCTCGGGGAGCGGGAACGGGGGCGCGGCGGCGGGGGAGGCGGTGAGTCCGCCCGGCGCGGCGGGTGCGGCCTGGGCTCCCGGTGCGGCCGGGGCCCCCGGCGCGGTCCGGGCTCCCGGAACGGCCGGTGCGCCCGGGGCCGCGTTGACGCCGGTGCCGCGCCCGAATCCGTCAGGAGTAGTCATGGTAGTTGGACACCTCGACGTTCTGCAGCACGGCGACGGCGTCGTCCACCAGCGCGGCGGTCGAGAAGTAACTGGTCACCAGGTAGGAGGTGATGGCCTGTCGGTCGACGCCCATCGCGCGCACCGCCAGCCCGGGCTCGACCTCGTCCGGGACCTTGGCCGGCCGCAGGCCCACCACGCCCTGGCGCTCCTCGCCGACCCGCATCAGCAGGATGTTGGTGGTGCCGGGCGCCGAGTTGGCCGAGCCCTTGAGGTCCAGCTTGTCGGAGGGCAGCAGCGGCACGCCGCGCCAGGTCAGGAACGGACTGCCGAACAGCTCGACGATCTGCGGCGGCACCCCGCGCCGGGTGCACTCGCGGCCGAACGCGGCGATCGCCCGCGGGTGGGCCAGGAAGAAGGCGGGCTGCTTCCAGACCCGGGCGAGCAGCTCGTCCAGGTCGTCCGGGGTGGGCGCGCCGCCGCGGGTGCGCACCCGCTGGGTGGGCACCACGTTGTTGAGCAGGCCGTACTCGGGGTGGTTGAGCATCTCCCACTCCTGGCGCTCGCGCAACGCCTCGACGGTCAGCCGGAGTTGGGCCTGGACCTGGTCCATGTCGGAGTTGTAGATGTCCGCGACGCGGGTGTGCACCTTGAGCACGGTCTGGGCGATGCTCAGCTCGTACTCGCGCGGGGCCTCGTCGTAGTCGACGAAGGTCTCCGGCAGGTACGGCTCGCCGGAGTGGCCCGAGCTGAGGTCGATCGGGTGCTCGGCGTCGACCTGGCCCCGGGCGGCCGCGAACTCGTCCAGCTGGGCGCGCAACGAGGGCTCCCGGGCGGCGAGTTCGGTGAGCAGGCGGCGGTCCAGGGTGAGCACGGTACAGGAGCTGACGGCCTTCACCCGGTACGGCATCGCGGTGCCGGCCGCCCAGGCGGCGGCGTCGAAGAAGTCGCCGTCGCCGAGCATGCCTAGCAGGGCGTCCTGGCCGTACTCGCCGGTGGCGCGCTTCTCGGCCCGCCCGGAGGAGATGATGTGCAGCTGCTCGGCCGGGGCGTCGGCATCGACGATCAGCTCGCCGGGCGCGACCTCGCGCTCGGCGAACCCGGCGGCCAGGGCGGTGAGCACCGGGCCGTCGACCTGGCTGAGGAAGGCCAGTTCGCGCAGGTCCTCGGGGATGACCCGGGCGGCGCCGGAGCCGTCGACGTACGTGCCGACCAGGCCGTCGCCGAGGATGAAGCCCCGGCGGCGGTTGACCCGGAAGACGCCCGCCTCCAGGTCGACCCAGGGCAGCACCCGCAGCAGGTAGCGCGGGGTGATCCCGAGCATCTGCGGCACGGTCTTGGTGGTGGTGGCGAGGTTGCGGGCGGCGGAGGTACTCAGGCTCTGCTGGCTGGGCTGGTTCTGCGGAACGGCCTCGGTGGTCACGGCTGGTCCCCTCTGCGGCAGGTGTGGGAGGACGGGGTCCGACCGGTGTCGGACCGCCTCGCCGATTCTTGCCGCTGCAACGGAGTGCCGTGGGCACGTTTGAGGGCACCGGATAGCGGACACGCCGCTGCACGAATGAGCGACTCATGGCCGCCAAACTCACTCGATCGAGTGAGTTTCCTATAACGGGCACCGATGCTTCCCCAAGCACGGCTTGGAAGCACGGGGGGCGGTCGGAGGCGCACAACCGGGGCACCCCGGACCGGCCCGATCCGGAGCGCCCCTCGGGGGGACCGCTCAGGCGTAGACCGCGATCCGCGGCTCGACGGTGCCCCGGGCGGGCGCGTGCAGGACGGTGAGCCGGTAGCTCTCGGTGAGGGTGTGGCCGGAGTGCAGGACGATCTTCGCCGGGACCAGCGCGGTGTACAGCGTGCCGGTCTGGCTGGCCAGCGGCACGGTGCGCCAGCTGCCGTCCGTCCCGCGCATCTCCAGCCGGACGTCGGAGGGGCTGAGGAACGGGCCCCGCTGGGGTGACTCGACCAGGATCTGCGGGGCGACCGTCTGATCCTTCGGGGTGTCGTTGCGGTAGCGGAAGGTGATCCGGTGCGGTGCCCGGTCGGTCGGCAGCGCGGAGTCCGGCAGGTCCACGAAGCGCACCGGCACGGCAGCGGCCGGACCGGATGCCGCTACCGTGGCCGCCGGGGGCGCGGAGGGCCCGGAGGCCGCCCGCGCGGGCGCCGTGAGCGCCGTGGCGGGCAGGACGGCGAGGGCGGCGGCGGTCAGCACCAGAGCCCGACGGGGGATCGTCCTGGACGGCATGGCGCCTCCTTCGGTCGAGGGGCGGCTGGGGGCCGCTCGCCCGGCGGACGGTGTCCGCGGGGCCACGGACGGTCGCCGGCCGGGCGTTTCGTACTCCACCACCTTGCACGTGCCCGGCGGATGGCGCATCCGCCGGGCACGTGCCCCCCGCCGCGGTGGTCAGCGCAGCGGGCGGCAGAGCAGCGCGTCCGGGACGCCGTACTGGAGCCCGCGCCAGGTGTCGGCGACACCGGCGACGTACTCGCCGTCGGCGCACTGGCCCTTGTAGGAGCCGGGCGCCCAGTCACCGGCGAGCGAGCCGCCGTTCGCCGGCCGGTTGTCGCCGCGGTCGAACCAGACCGTGCGACCGGTGCTCGGCAGCGCGGTGGTGGCCGGGGCGCAGAGCAGTGCGGACATCGCGTTGTCGTGGACGCCGTAGCCCACGGCGAAGGTGTTGTCCGGGCACTGGAGCTTGTCGTAGCCGGAGGCCCAGTCGCCGCCGGTGACGTAGCGCTGGTCGGTGACGGTCACCCAGTCCCCGGTGCCGAGCGGCGGCTGCCCCGCGTCGGTGCACAGGCCCCGGCTGCTGCCGCGGCCGAGGCCGGCCAGCCGCTGGCCGTCGGGGCAGTCGCCCTTGCGGTTGCCGGGGCTCCAGTCGGGCCGGGCCAGCATCCGGGCCGAGACGTTCTGGTCACCGTGGTCGAGGTCGAGCATGTTCCAGCGGGCGACCGGGGCGACCGGACCGGTGTACGAGGGGGCGTTCACCAGCTTGTTCCAGTCCGCGGCCCGCCAGTCGCCCGGGTCGTTCAGGCCGAGCTGCCGGCCGCCGGTGTCGTAGGAGAGCAGCGCCCAGCTGTCGTTCGGGACGCCGTCGTGCTGCCAGCCGACCAGCGGCCAGACCGCGAAGTCGGTGTCGTTGGCGGCCAGCACGTCGGTGAAGCGGTCGAACCAGGCCTGTTCCTTGGCGTCGGTGGAGCCGCGCCCGCCGGCGCCGAACTCGCTGACCCAGACCGGGGCGGTGAAGTGCTGGCCGTCCTGGGTGACGAACAGGGCCTCCTGGTTCACCACCTGGGCGAGCTGCTCGGGGGTGAAGTCCTCGTAGCGCGGGTCGGAGGTCGAGCCCGGGCCGCTGCCCGCGCCGGTGTTGGCCGGGCCGGTGTAGGCGTAGAAGTGCGCCGCGTAGACCAGTTTGTCGGACCGGATCAGGGTGTTGGACAGGTTCGCCACCGGGGTGAGCATCGGCCGGCCGTGGGAGAACCCGGCGGCGGGGATGCCGTACCAGTTGATGCCCTCCATGACGACCAGCAGGTCAGGGTCGGCCTGGAGGATCCGGTTGCCCGCCTCCTCGAAGGCCGCGTACTCGTCGTGGGCGTCGCCCAGGCCCCAGTTGGGGTCGTCCCAGGTGTCGCGGCGCACCTCGTTGCGCAGGTCCGCGCCGACCACCCGCTTGTCGGCCTTGTAGCGGTTCGCCATGAACACCCAGTCGTCCTCCCACTGCTGGGTGCTCTGACCGCTGTTCCAGCGCTCGTTGCCGTCCAGGCCGCAGCAGAAGCGGTAGCTGGTGGTGTGGTTGTTGAGGACGACCGCGAACCCGTCGGCGGTCAGTGCGGCCACCACGGCGTCGTAGACCTGCAGCGGGGTGCTGCCCCGGAGCTGCGGGTTGGCCGCGACGGCGGCGTCCGGGACGGCGGCGGTGTCGTGGATCATCGCGTTGGCGAACGGCAGCCGGACGGCGTTCAGGCCCAGGCCGTGGAAGCCCGCCAGGATCCGGTCGATCGGGGCCCGGTCCAGCCCGAGCGGGATGTTGTACGAGACCTGGCCGGCCTGGTTGTCCGCGGGGTCCGTGGTCGAGCCGCTGCCCTCCCAAGTCCCCTGTGCTCCGGCCCAGTTGCCGGCCTTGAGCTTGAACCGGTCGCCGTTGGCGTCGACCACGTACCGCCCCCGGGTGCTGAGCGGGCCGGTCCAGGAGGCGGCCAGCCGGGCGCCGCTCGACGCGGGCGCGGCGGCGGCGGAGGCGGTCGGGGCGGCGGGGGCGGCCGCCTGTGCGGGTGGGGCGGCGTTGAGGAGTGCGGCCAGCAGGCCGGCCACCGCGAGCACGGCGGTGCGGGCCTTTCGAAGGGGTGTCACGGATGCTCCGGTGAGGGTGACGGGGGCAGGGCTTGTTGACGGTACGTCAAGACCACCGTCCGGGACGAGGCCCGTGGGCCGGTCGCAGGGGGATCGGTCGCAGCGTGGAGCGGGCGCAGGGTGGAGCGGGGTGCGACCACGCACCGTGCGCTGGTCGACCCGGTCGACCCGGTCGACCCGGTCGATCTCGTCGCCCCGGCCCACCCGGCCAACCCGGCCCGTGGGCGTCCGGCGGTGGTCGCCGAGGAAATTCCGGGATTCCTGAATCGAAACCCGAGAACGGGGAAGGCGCAGCATGCCTCCGCACCAGCGGAGGAACCCACCGGGAGGGCGAAAGAACGGAGCTCGTCGTGATCGTCCTCGGAGTCATCCTCCTCGTCATCGGATTCGTCAGCGGCATCTCCATCCTGTGGACCGTCGGCGTCATCCTGCTCCTCATCGGCCTCGTCCTGCTGGTCATGGGCACGGTCGGTCGCGAGGTCGGCGGCCGCCGCCACTACTGGTAGGCACCCACCGTTCCCGGCCCGACTCCGTTCGAGGAGTCGGGCCCGAGCGCTTATGACAACAGCATTGACGTGAAACGACACCGCCGGTTTCATGGCTCGCACTTCCCCCACCCCCGGGCGCCCCCCGAACATCCGCGCCCGCCCCCACCCCCCACGAGCAAGGCGGTGATCCGTTGGCATCGACGCTGAGGGACGACACGGGCAGCGGCCCGAGAACCGGCGCGCAGCACGGCGCCATGCACAGGTCCATCGGCCTGCTGGACGGCGCGGCCATCGCCGCCTCCAGCACGGCCGCCACCAGCAGCATCGGGATCGGCCTCGGCCTGATGGCGGGCGTCGTCGGCCTCCACCTGCCCGCGATCATGCTGCTGGCCTTCCTCCCCGTGCTCGCCATCGCGGGCGGCTACGGACGTCTGAACGCCGTCGAACCCGACGCCGGCAGCAGCTACCGCTGGGTCGGCCGTACCCTCAGCCCCTGGCTGGGCTTCCTCACCGGCTGGGTGAACACCGTCGGCACCGTGGTCTTCATGGCCTACACCACCACCGTCACCGGCTCGGCCGTCATCCAGCTCCTCGACCAGGCCCACCTGCGCAGCATCGCCGGGCTGCGCCTGGACGCCGACTCCACCGTCCAGTGCACCCTGCTCGGCCTGGCCGTCCTGATCGGCGCCGCCCTGGTCGCCGTCCGCGGCCTCGACCTCGCCGCCCGACTCCAGAAGGCCCTGCTGGTCTTCGAGTACGCCGTGCTGCTCGGCTTCTGCGGCTACGGCCTGTTCGCCGGCGACCAGCCCTTCTCGCTCCACTGGTTCAACCCCTTCGACCTGCCCTCCTTCGGCGCCCTGGCCCAGGGCATGGTGCTCGCGGTGTTCTGCTACTGGGGGTTCGAGTCGGTGTTCAGCGTCGGCGAGGAGGTCCGCGACCCGCGGGACGCCTCGCGCGGCGGCTTCCTGGCCCTGGTGGTCATGATGCTGCTCTTCCTGCTCGCCGGGACGGCCTTCCAACGGGTGCTCCCGCTCGGCGAGTTGGCCGACAACGGCGCCCACGGACTCACCTACTTCGGCGCCGCCCTCGCCCACCAGCCGCTTGCCGCACTGCCGTTGATCGCGCTCACCTTCTCCGCGGTGGCCTCGCTCCAGGCCTCGGTGATCCCGACCGCGCGCGGGATGTACGCGATGGGGCGCGACGGCGTGCTCGGCCCGGTCTGGACCAGGCTGCACCCCCGGCACGCCACCCCCGCCGTCGGCACCCTGCTGGTCACCGGCTTCGCCGCGCTGCTCGCCCTCGCCTCGATCGCCATTCCGACCGTCAACGACCTGATCTCGGCCGCCGTCAACGCGATCGGCATCATCGTCGCCCTCTACTACGCGCTCACCGCCGTCGCCTCCGCCGTCCGTTTCCGCGGCCTGCTGCGCACCGACCCGGTGCAGGGCCTGCGCGCGGTGGTCGGCCCGCTGCTCGGCGCGGCGACACTGCTCGCCGTGGGCGGCTACCTGGCCTGGACCTTCTACGACTCCACCGACCACTTCGAACTCGCCGCGGACAACGGCTGGTTCGAACTGACCGTGGTGGCGCTGATGATCGTCACCGGCCTCCCGTCGGCGGCCTGGGCCCGCTGGCGGCGCCGCTCGCCGTACTTCCTCGACCCGGCCGCCTGAGCCGTACCGTCTGACCCGGCTGCCCGACCCGGCCGCCCGACCCCACCGCCCGACCCGACAGCCCTGCCGCACCGGCACGAAGGAGCACCACCCATGACCGAGGCCGACCTCGTCCTCACCCACGGCCCCGTCCACACCGGCGACGCCGCCCGCACCCGGGCGAGCAGCCTGGCCGTGACCGGAGGGCGGATCACCGCCGTCGGCCACGACGAGGTCCACCAACTGATCGGGCCGCGCACCGAGGTCGTGGACCTCACCGGCAGGCTGCTGCTGCCCGGCTTCCAGGACGCCCACGTCCACGCGGTCTACGGCGGCGTCGAGTTGGCCGCCTGCGACCTCACCGGCACGGTCGGCGTGGCCGAGTACCTGGACCGGATCCGCGCCTACGCCGGGGCCAACCCCGACCAGGAGTGGATCACCGGCAGCGGCTGGTCCCTGGAGAGCTTCGAAGGCGGCCTGCCCACCCGGCAGTTGCTCGACTCCGCCGTCCCCGACCGCCCGGTCTACCTGACCAACCGGGACCACCACGGCGCCTGGGCCAACACCCGGGCCCTGGAGCTGGCCGGCCTCACCCGGGACACCCCCGACCCGGCCGACGGCCGGATCGAACGCGAACCCGACGGCACCCCGGCGGGCACCCTCCAGGAGGGCGCCACCACGCTGGTCGCCCGCCTGGTGCCGCCGGCCACCGCCGCCCAGCGGCTGGCCGGCCTGCTCCGGGCCCAGCGCCTGCTGCACTCGCTCGGCATCACCGGCTGGCAGGACGCCCTGCTCGGCGAGTTCAACGGCCAGCCGGACCCGTCCGACGCCTACCTCGCCGCCGCCCGCTCCGGCGAACTGACCGCCCGGGTCACCGGCGCGCTCTGGTGGGACCGCGCCCGCGGCGCCGAACAGATCCCCGAACTCGTCCGGCGCCGCGCCGAGTTGAGCCACGGCCGGTTCCGGGCCGGCTCGGTGAAGATCATGCAGGACGGCATCGCGGAGAACTTCACCGCCGCGATGACCAGCCCCTACCTGGACGGCTGCGGCTGCGCCACCGCCAACTCCGGCCTCAGCTTCGTCGATCCGGCCGCGCTGTGCGGATACGTCACCGAACTCGACGCGCTCGGCTTCCAGGTGCACTTCCACGCCCTCGGCGACCGGGCCGTCCGCGAGGCGCTGGACGCCGTCGAGGCCGCCCGGGCGAAGAACGGCCGACGCGACACCCGGCACCACCTCGCCCACCTCCAGGTGGTCCACCCGGACGACCTGCCCCGCTTCGCCCGGCTCGGCGCCGTCGCCAACATCCAGCCGCTGTGGGCCGCGCACGAACCGCAGATGGACGAACTCACCATCCCCTTCCTCGGCCCCGAACGCGCCGCCCGGCAGTACCCGTTCGGCGGGCTCCAGCGGGCGGGCGCCACCCTCGCGGCGGGCAGCGACTGGCCGGTGAGCAGCCCCGACCCGCTGGCGGGCCTGCACGTCGCCGTCCACCGGATGGAGCCCGGCGCCACCCACGGCCGGGTCTTCCTGCCCGAGCAGCGCCTCGACCTCGCCTCCGCCCTCGCCGCCTACACCGCCGGATCCGCCCACGTGAACGGCCACGACGACGCCGGCACCCTCGCCGTCGGGCACCTCGCCGACCTGGTCGTGCTCGACCGCGACATCCTCACCGGCCCTCCGGAGGAGATCGCCGAGGCCCGGGTGCTGCGCACCTACGTGGGGGGTGAACTCGTCCACGCGGCCGAGTGAGCGCGGGCGGCCGCCCGCTCAGGCCAGGTCGACGCCCCGGTCCAGCCCGCCGCTCAGCAGGTCGAAGGCGAGCTCCGCCGCCCGGACCGCCGCCGGGTAGTGGTCGTCGGCGGAGGTGCCGGCGGCCAGGTGCTCCTGGTTCACGGTGGCGAGCTCCCGCTGCACCACGATCACCTGGGCGGCCACCAGGCGGGCGGCGAGCGGGTCGACGCCCGCCTCCCGCAGGGCCGCGCCCAGGGCTTCGGCGCCGCGTCCCGAGTAGCGCGCCAACCGTGCGGCCAGGCTCTCGGTGTCGCTGATCAGGTGGAGGAAGGCCATCACCTCGGGGTCGTCGCACAGGCCGGTGTTCGGATCGCGCCGGGCCAGGGCGTCGAGGTGGGCGGCGCGCAGCGCCTCCAGCGGGGGGAGGCCGTCCGGGCGGGCGCGGACGGTGCGGGCCGCCTCGTCCTCGTGGTCGGCGAAGCGCTGGAGGACGAGGTCCTCCTTCGTGGGGAAGTAGGCGAAGAGGGTGCGCCGGGAGACGTCCGCCGCCTCGGCGATCTCGGTGATCGACACCTGGTCGAAGCCCTTGTCGAGGAAGAGCCGGATCGCCGTCGCGCCGATCGTCTCCCGGGTGCGTTCCTTCTTGCGTTCCCGTAGGCCCATCTGCTGATTCATGCACTCAGTCTACCTCGTGGTAGACTGAGTGCAGAATTGCACCTGGTTCTTCTCGCGGAGGTTGCTGTGCAGACCGAAGTCATCGTCGTGGGGGCGGGCCCGACCGGGCTGATGCTGGCGAACGAGCTGACGCTGGCCGGGATCCCGGTCGTCGTCACGGAGAAGCTGCTCACCCGGAGCACCCAGTCCCGGGCCGGCAGCCTCCAGCCGCGCACCGCCGAAGTGCTGGACCTGCGGGGGCTGCTGGAGCCGCTGCTCGCGGAGCTGCCGCCCCGGAAGAGCTCGGGCGGGCACTTCGCCACCCTGCCGGTCGAGCTGGACTGCACGCCGTGGCGCACCCGCTACCCGCACCCGGTCGCCGTCCCGCAGGCCGCGCTGGAGGCCCTCCTCGAAGGGCTCCTCACCGAGCGGGGCGTACCCGTGCTGCGCGGCCGCGAGGTGACGGCGATCGCCCAGGACGCGGACGGCGTGACCGTCGGGTGGCGGGCCGAGGACGGCGGCAGCGGCGAGCTCCGGGGCCGCTACCTCGTCGCCTGCGACGGCGGGCACAGCTCCGTCCGCCGACTGCTGGGCGTGGACTTCCCCGGCCGGGAGCGGCGGATGTCCGCCGTGGCCGCGGACCTCACGCTCGCCGCGCGCTCGGCGGAAGTCCGCACCGAGCCCGGGCACTTCAGCGCGTTCGCGAAGTCGGCCAACGGCTTCCACTCGATCCTGCACCCCATCGGCCCGGACCTGTACCGGATGCTGTTCGGCAAGCTCTCCGGCGACGGCCCGGACCACGCGTCACCGGTCTCCGCGGACGAGGTCCAGGAGGCCCTGCACGCCGTCTACGGGCCCGGGACGCAGCTCGGCGAACTGCGCGCGGCCTCCCGGTTCGGCGATGCCGTGCGCCAGGTCGAGCGCTACCGCGAGGGCCGGGTGTTCTTCGCCGGGGACGCGGCGCACATCCACATGCCGATCGGCGGACAGGGCGTCAACCTGGGCGTCCAGGACGCCGTCAACCTGGGCTGGAAGCTCGCCGGCACGATCAACGGCTGGGCCCCCGCCGGGCTGCTCGACAGCTACCACGAGGAGCGGCACCCGGTCGCCGCACGGGTGCTGCGCCACACCCGGGCACAGAACGTGATCATGAACCCGGGGCGGGACGAGGAGCTCGCCACGGTCCGCGAGTTCGTCACCGAGCTGCTGCGGCTGCCCGACGCCCACCGGTACGTCTCGGGCATGATGTCCGGCCTGGACCTC
Organism: Kitasatospora sp. NPDC001309; assembly: GCF_042896295.1. NCBI lineage: Bacteria > Bacillati > Actinomycetota > Actinomycetes > Kitasatosporales > Streptomycetaceae > Kitasatospora > Kitasatospora sp. NPDC001309. Next base: position 100,131 of record NZ_JBIAXC010000011.1, read on the forward strand.
CAGTACCCGGGGGTCGGCCCCCGGCTGATCGACCTGGAGCTGACCACCGAGGCCGGGCCGGTGCGGGCGAGCTCCCTGATGGGCTCCGGCCGTGGCCTGCTGCTGTCCCTGGACGGCACCCGGCGGTCGGTCGGCGACCGGGCCGACCGGGTCGAGCACGTCCTGGCGAAGACCGACGAGGACGTCGACGGGGCCGGGGCCCTCCTGATCCGCCCCGACGGCTACCTCGCCTGGACCGACCGGGACGGCACGCCGCTGGACACGGCCCTCGCCCGCTGGTTCGGCTGACCGGCACCGGCCGGGCGCTTTGACGGTGCCCGCCGGGCCGGCCGTCGGCCTCGTGCTCCCTCAGTCGGCCGCCAGCCGGGCCGCCGCGGCGTCGAGCAGCAGGTCGAGGGCGTACGGGTAGCCGCTGCGGCGCATGTCGGTGGAGAGCAGGTGGGCGGTGGCGGCGATGTGGGGGTGGGTGGCGGCGTCGAGGCGGGCGTAGGAGGCCTGCCAGACCTGGAGGTCGGCCGTGGCCGCGGCGGCGGGGAGGGCGAGGGCGGCGGCGTCCAGGGCGGCGAAGCCGAGGCTCTGGTCGACGAAGGCGTGGTAGATCGCGACGGCCTCCGGGTCGGGGAAGCCGGCGGTGCGCAGCACGCCGAGGATCGTCTCGACGGCGGCCGTCTCGTGGCCGCGTCCGGTGGTGCGGTGGGCGGCGAGCAGGGCGGCCTGGGGGTGGGCGAGGTAGGCGGTGTGGATCCGCAGGCCGATGGCGCGCAGGTCGGTGCGCCAGTCTCCGGTGGGGCGCCAGCCGGCCTGGGCGCGGCCGATGAGTTCGTCGGCGATGGCCAGCAGCAGGTCGTCGGTGCTGTGGAAGTAGCGGTAGACGGCGCTGGGGTCGGCGCCGAGCGCGGTCCCGAGCCGGCGGACGGTGAGCGCCTCGGCGCCGTGCTGCCCGACCAGCCGCAGCGCGGTGTCGATGATCAGCTCCCGGGAGAGCACGACGCCCTGCTTGGTGGGTCGCCGTCGACGGCGCTGGGGCTCGGGGACCACGCGTTCGCTCATGCCCCGCAGGTTATGTCAGCGGTGTTGACGCAGGACAGGGGTGGACGGTGCCGTTCGCGGCCGGACCGTGGGGGAGGTCGAGCGCGGGCAAACGTTGCTCCTGGGACTGGTGGGTTGGAATGAATCGTGGACAGTTCTGTGCGGGCCGTGCCGAATTCCCGGGGCATTCGTAGTGCCGTTCGAGGTTCGGTCACCCTCCGTGGTCGGGCGGCTTTGTCGACATGGCGCTCATTCCGTGTCGAGAGCTTGTCCGGGTCCGGATTCCCGCTGGTGGGAGAGGGTGAGACATGACGAGCCGTCAGGGGAGTCGTGGTGGATACGTCTGACAGGTCATCAAAGTTCCACGATCGACCACCCGGTTGGGTGAATTCCCTTTAAGCTCACGTTAACCACGGCGGATTCAGGCCACGCTGTGGGCTCCCTCATGAAGTCGGGCCATTTGGGCTCTTTGGACGATGAGAGCAGGGATGAACACAACGAATGAACTGATGAACGGCGCCGCGCGCGGCCCGGACCGGTCACGGCCGGGCCGCTCCGGACGCCGCGTCGTGGGCCGGATCGCGGCGCTCGCCGTCGTCGTCGGCAGCAGCTCGCTGGCGGCGGTCCCGGCGGCGGTCTCGCAGACCGGCGACGGGACGGTCACGGTCCGGGTGATCCGGGCCGTGGACGACTCCGGCACCTGGACGCCCGCGCTGGAGCCGAACATGGCGGGCGTCAAGGTGACGCTCACCGACGACGCCGGGGTGTCGATCGACGGCACCACGGCGGCGGACGGCACGGTCACCCTGGCGCCCGCGACCAGCAAGGCCACCGGCGGCAAGTACCGCGTCCAGGTGGTGAATCCGAAGCCGGGCGTGCTGTTCCCGGCCTTCGCCTCCCGCCAGGGCCTGGACGGCGCGCCCAGCCAGCTCAGCTCCAACGAGGAGTTCGTCGACCTCAGCGGGGGCAAGAGCGTCTCCTACACCACCGGGCTGTGGAACCCGGCGGACTACTGCCAGAAGAACGCACCGCTGGTGACCGCCTGCCAGACGCCCACCTACCAGGGCAAGTCCCAGCGCACCCTGGTCTCCTTCCCGTACGACTCGCGCGGTCAGGAGGGCCCGGGCAAGGACGTCGTCGCGACGAACGTCGCCACCGACGCCGACACCGGGACGATCTTCGGCATCGCCTGGAACAAGGCCGACAAGCGGGTGTTCTCCGCGGCGACGGCCAAGCGCACCACCGACTACGGCCCCGCCGGCTCCGGCGGGATCTACGTCACCGACATGAGCGACCCCGCCAAGCCGGGGAGGACGAGCGTCTTCACCACCGTCCCGAACGCGGGTGGCACCGCGCACGGGGCCGGGACGGACGACGCCTTCCTCGACGTCCCCGGGAAGGAGAGCCTGGGCGGCATCAAGATCACCGACGACGGCAAGGACCTGTTCGTCGTCAACCTGAACGACCGCAAGCTCTACCGCTACGACGCCACCGCGCCGACGGCCTCGGCGCCGAAGGCCGCCTACCCGATCCCGGACCCGGGCTGCCCGTCGGCTGCGGACTGGCGCCCCTACGGTCTGGGGCTGCAGGACGGCACCGGCTTCCTCGGCGGGGTCTGCTCCGGCGAGTCCACCGGCAAGCTCACGGACGTGCGCGCCCTGGTGCTGCCGTTCGACCTGGGCACCGGGGCGTTCGGCAAGCCGGTGCTCGACCAGCCGATGGACTACCCGCGGCAGTCCACGGTCGGCAGCGGCCCGTGCGACGGCGCGGGCTGGTTCGCCTGGACCAGCACTTTCCCGGCCTCGCAGAACGGCAAGGTCTGCGGCAACAGCACCATCGCGTTCCCCGAGCCCGAGCTCGGCGAGATCCTGTTCGAGACCGACGGCTCGATGCTGCTGGCCTTCAAGGACCGCTTCGCCGACCGCGGACCGGGCGCCCCGGCGCCCAACTCGGCCACCGTGATGTCCGGCGGCGACCTGAACAAGGCCTGCCCGTCGAACGGCACGTACGTGATGGACGTCAACCTCGGCTGCGGCAAGACCGTCCGCGGTGCCCGGTTCTTCTCCACCGGCTGGGACGCGGTCGGCCACCACAACACGGTGTTCGCCGGCATCGCGCTCTCGAAGGTCGAGAGCACCGTGGCGGGCTCCGCCTTCGACCCGGACCACACCGCGGTCGGCTACGGCACCTCCTTCATGGAGCGCGCGGACGGCAGCCACGACCCGAAGTTCGGCCTGCGGCTGACCCCGGCGGGGACCGGCTCCCCGTTCGGCAAGGGCGCGGCCATGGGTGACCTGGAAGTGCTCTGCGACCAGGCGCCGCTGCAGATCGGCAACCGGGTCTGGTACGACCCCGAGCGCAAGGGCATCCAGAACCCGGGCCAGACCCCGGTCAAGGGCGCCACCGTGAACCTCTACGACGAGTCGGGGAAGGTCCTCGGCACCACGAAGACCACGGCGCGCGGCGAGTACTACTTCGACAACAGCAACGTCCCCGGAGGCCTCAAGCCCCACACCAAGTACACCATCCGGATCGACAACCCCGCCGACTACGCCAAGGGCGGCCCGCTGTACCACTGGGTGCCCACCGACCACGACGTCGGCGACAACCACTTCATCGACTCGAAGGGCATCGTCCCCGCCGGCGCCAAGTTCCCCGAACGGGCGCTGACCACCGGCGGACCGGGCGAGAACGACCACACCTTCGACTTCGGCTACCGCCAGCAGGAGGGCGCGCTCAAGCTGGTCAAGAACGACCAGGACGGCAAGCCGCTCGCCGGCGCCAAGTTCCAGCTCTGGCACGAGACCAACGGCACCGACGGCCTCCAGGCCACCGGGGCCAAGCCGGACACGCCCGTCGGTGACCCGTGCACCACCGGCAAGGACGGCATCTGCCAGGGCACCGGCGTGCCCGGGACGTACTACTGGCAGGAGTTGAGCCCGCCCGACGGCTACTCGGCGCCCGACAACACGGTCTTCGGACCGCTGGTGCTCACCGCCGACAACCTGGAGGACGGGGTCGGCGTCACGGCCGTCAACAAGCTGATCCCCACCCCGACGCCCACCGCCTCGTCGACGCCGACCCCGACGCCGACGACGACCCCGCCGAGCACGCCGCTCCCACCGGCGCCCGCTCCCGGCGGCGAACTCCCGCACACCGGAGCCAGCAGCGGCATGCCGCTGATCGCGGCCGGCGGCGCGGTGCTGATCGCCCTCGGCGCGGGACTGTTCCTGGTGGTGCGCCGACGCCGGGGCCAGCACCAGTAGCCCTGCTGTCGGCCACCCACCCCGGCCTGACGGGGTGAGGCCCGGACCGGGCGGGTACGCGGACCGAGAGGACCGCGGACCCGCCCGGTTCCCGTACCCGGCCGGCTCGCCTTCTCACCCGCCGGCTTCCTGCCGTCCGCCCGCAACGACCGATCGGAGCACACCCCCGCATGGCCCGGAAGACGAAGGCCCCCGCCGCCGAACCGCCCCGGCGCCGCCGCCCCCGCTGGTTGACGGCGCTGGTCGCGTGCGCGGTGTGCGCCGCCGTCGCGGGCGGCGTCGCCGCGTACCGGACGACCTCCGACCAGGCCTCGGAACGGCCGGTCAGCAGCGACGAGGCCGCCCGGCTGGCACTGTCCCGGCTGAACCTCTACCAGGCCAGCCCCGTCAACGTGGTGCTCACCGCGGACGAGGGCGGGGGAGTGCGGATCCGGGTCGAGGGGGTCGTCGACTACCGCACCCACCGGGGCGCCGGCCGCTACACGTCCACCGGAGCGGGCGGACCGCTCGACCACGGGCTGGTGGTCTGGGACACCGGCGGCCTCGGCCTCGCCCCCGAACCCGCGGGCGACCGGAGCCCGCCCTGGCAGCAGGCCGAACACGTCCCCCGTTCCGGCTGGTCGCCGCGCTCGTACACCGCCGACCCGCTGGACGCCGGCCTCCAACTGCTCACCCAGCTCGGCGCCGACCGCCCCGACAACCCGGTGCTGCTCGCCCAGTCCGGCGCCCGCTGGCTCGGCCAGGACCGGATCGACGGCCGCAGCTACGACCGCTTCTCCGGCCCGCGCGCCCAGGGCGCCGCACCGGACGGCAACCGCTCGCCGCTCACCTACTGGGTGGACGGCGACGGCTCGCTGCGCCGGGTCACCATGCGGGTGGCGGGCCTGGGCACGCCGGCCACCGTGGAGTTCGCCGGCCGCAACGCCGACGCCAAGCTCCCCGAGGCGCCCTGGCTGACCAGCTGATCTTCTGGCGAAGTGTCAAGTCGGCTAGCGGGCGCGGGAGATGGCGAGGCCGGCCGCCCGCCCCGAGAAGATGCACCCGCCGAGGAAGGTGCCCTCCAGGGCGTTGTACCCGTGCACGCCCCCGCCGCCGAAGCCGGCCACCTCCCCGGCGGCGTACAGGCCGGGGACGGGCGCCCCGTCGGCGCCGACCACCCGCGAGTCCAGGTCGGTCTGCAGGCCGCCGAGGGTCTTGCGGGACAGGATGTTGAGCCGTACGCCGATCAGCGGGCCGTGCGCCGGGTCGAGGATCCGGTGCGGCCTGGCGACCCGGGCGATCCGGTCGGTCAGCGACCGGCGGGCGTTGTGGATCGCCATCACCTGCACGTCCTTGCTGAAATCGTTGCCCAACTCCCGGTCCCTGGCGACAATCTGACGCTCAATCATGGCGGCGTCGAGCTTCGGGCCGCGGGCGATCCCGTTCATCGCCGCGACCAGCTCGGGCAGGGTCCGGGCGACGACGAAGTCCTCGCCGTGCTGTTTGAACCGCTCCACCGGGCCCGGAGCGCCCTTCGCCAACCGGCTCCGCAGCGCGAACCCCAGGTCGCGGCCGGTCAGATCGGGGTTCTGCTCCGAGCCGGAGAGTGCGAACTCCTTCTCGATGATCGACTGGGTCAGGACGAACCAGGAGTAGTCGTGGCCGGTGGCCAGGATCTGCTTCATCGCGCCGATAGAGTCGGCCCCCGGCACGCCGGACATCCCGGTCAGCCGGCGCCCCTCGGCGTCGAACCACATCGAGGACGGGCCGGGCAGGATCCGGATGGCGTGGTCCGGCCAGACCGGGTCCCAGTTGTGCACGCCCTCGGTGTACGCCCACATCCGGTCGCGGTTGACCACCCGGCCGCCCGCCCGCTCGGTGATGGCCAGCATCCGCCCGTCGACGTGGGCGGGCACGCCGGAGATCAGGTGCTCGGGGGCCGGACCGACCCGCTCGGTCGGCCAGTTGGCGCGCATCAGCGCATGGTTGTGCCCGATGCCGCCGGAGGTCACCACGACCGCCGCCGCCCGCTCCTCGAACGGGCCGGTCACCTCCCGCGAGGACTTGACCCCGCGCGCCGAGTCGTCCGGCGCCAGCACCGAGCCCCGGACGCCGACCACCGCGCCGCCCCCGCCCTCCTCCGTCAGCAGCTCGTCCACCTGGTGCCGGAAGGCGAACCGCACCAGCCCGGCGCGCTCCGCCCGCAGCACCGGGCGCAGGAAGGCCTCCACCACACCGGGCCCGGTACCCCAGGTGATGTGGAAGCGCGGCACCGAGTTGCCGTGGCCGGTGGCCGAACCGGCACCCCGCTCCGCCCACCCCACCAGCGGCACCACCCGGTGGCCCAGCTCCCGCAGGTAGCCGCGCTTGCCGCCCGCCGCCCACGCCAGGTACGCCTCGGCCCACCGCCGGCCCCAGACGTCCTCGTCGTCCGGGCGGTCGAAGCCCGCCGAACCGAGCCAGTCCTGCCGGGCCAGCTCCAGGGAGTCCTTGATCCCGGCCCGCCGCTGCTCCGGACTGTCGACGAAGAAGAGCCCACCGAGCGACCAGAACGCCTGGCCGCCGAGGTTGCGCCGGTTCTCCTGCTCGACGACCAGCACCCGCCGACCGGCCTTGGCCAGCTCGTGCGTCGCCACCAGTCCGGCCAGGCCGGCCCCGACCACGATCACCTCAGGCTGGAACGGCATGCAGCTCTCCCTCGGGGGAATCCGCCGTCGCCCGGGCGCGACGGCCGTACGGTCCCCATGGCCGTACGGTCCCCATGCTCGGGCGGGCCGCGGGGGCGGGCGCTAGGTTTGTCAGATGGTGATGAAGAAGACTGTGCCACCGGAGCACGGCACCCGGGTAGGGGGCGCGTCGTCGGCCGCCCGGTCTGCTGCGGACCGGCCCGCGGCCGACCGGTCCGCGGCCGACCGCCCTGCCGTCGACCGCTCCGCCGCCGTGGCGCGGATCCTGGCGGACGAGCCGGGCATGGTCGAGGCCGCCCTGGCCGCCGTCACCCGGGAGATCCCCGCCTACGCCAACCTCGACGCCCGCCAGCTCGAAGAGGTCCGCTCCCTGATCGTCTGGACCCTCCGCCGGGTGCTCGAACTGTGGTCGGTGGACGGCGCCCTGGACGCCGGCGACCTCCGGATGTTCCGCGGCGTCGGCGCCGTCCGGGCCCGGGACGCCCGCCCGCTGGCGGCCGTACTGCGCGCCTACCGGGTGGCCGCGCTGGCCTTCTTCGACCGGATCGGCGAACGCTTCCCCGACACCGTCCCGTCGCGCGACCTCAGTGCGCTGGCCCGGGTCTGGCTGACGGTGCTCGACCAGTCCTCGGAGGCGGTCTTCGACGGCTACGAGTCCACCGGCCGCATCCTCAGCGAGGACCGCGAACGCGCACTCCGCGGCCTCCTCGCGGACCTGCTGCTCGGCCGGCAGAGCCACGCCGGCACCCTGCGCGCGCGGTTGCGCGAACTCGACGCCGAACTGCCCGCCACCTTCGACCTGTTGGTGGTCTCCCCGGCCGCCGGTGCCGCCGGTTCCGCCGACGACGCGGCACGGGCGGCCGCACTGGCGGCCACGGCCCTCGACGCCCGAACCGCAGCCGACCGGGCCGGCGACCTCGAACTCACCTCGCTGCACACCGTCATGGACGGCGTCGGGGTCGCCCTGCTCAAGGCCGTCGACCCGGCGGCACTGGACCGCCTGACCGGCGCGCACGCCCTCACCGGCGCCCGGCTCACCGGCGTCACCGCCGCCCCCGCCCGGGTCACCGATGCCGTACTCGGCCACCTCGCCCAGGACGACGACACCCGTCGGACCCTCGACGCGGTCATCTACGCCGACGGCGCCGCCGGCGCGGCCGCCCGCCTCCACCTCCACCCCCAAACCGTCCGCTACCGCCTCCGCCGCCTCGCCACCACCACCGGCCGCGACCCCCGCACCCCGTGGAACCGCTTCGTCTTCCAGACCGCCCTCCTCACAGCCACCCCCTGACACCCCCGCGCCGAGCCGACGTCTTCGCCCTCGTCCGCAACGGCAGCGCGTGGGCACGGAGTTGCGGCGGGAGGCGGCAGAATCGGGCCATGCGCATTCTGATCGTCACGGCCGGTTCACGCGGAGACGTCGCGCCCTACACCGGGCTGGGGCGGCAACTGCTGGAGGCGGGCCACCAAGTCGCCGTGGCCGCCCACGCGTCCTTCGCCGGGCTCCTCGCCGACTGCGGGCTCGAACACCGGCCCGTGCCGGGAGACCCGCACGAGCTGGTCCGGGAGTTCTCCCGGGCGGCGCTGCGGGCCTACACGGACGGGCTGGCCGACGGGGTCGCGGAGGCGGCGGCGGGCGGGGCCGACGTGGTGCTCACCGCCTTCGGCCCGGCACCGCTGAGCCGGGCGGCGGGCGAGGCGCTCGGTGTCCCCGTCGTCGGCACCTACCTCGCCCCGTCGTTCGCCACCCGGGAGTTCGCGCTGCCCAACGCCCGGAACGCGGACGACCTGGGGCCGGAGGGCAACCTCGCGGCGGGCCGGGACGTGCTGAGGCGCGCGGAAGGGCTCTTCGTGGACGCCGTCACCAGGCTGCGCGCCCGGCTCGGGCTGCCCGCCGACCCGCCCACGGCGGCGGCCGACATCCGGCCGGCCTTCCACGGCTACAGTCCGCTGGTGCTGCCGCGCCCCGCCGACTGGCCGTCCCGGGCCCGGGTGGCGGGCTACTGGTGGCCCGCGCGGCCGGCCGGCTGGCAGCCCCCGGCCGACCTGCTCGACTTCCTCCGGGCCGGCCCGCCCCCGGTGTTCATCGGGTTCGGCAGCATGGCGGTCGGGGAGGGGGAGCGGCTCAGCGGGCTGGTCGCCACGGCGGTCGAGCGGGCGGGCGTACGGGCGGTGGTGCAGGCGGGCTGGGCCGGGCTGAACGGCTGCGGCGACGACGTCCTGACCGTCGGTGACGTCCCGCACGACTGGCTGTTCCCCCGCACCGCCGCCGTCGTCCACCACGCCGGAGCGGGCACCACGGCGGCCGCCCTACGGGCCGGGGTGCCCGCCGTCGCCGTGCCCGTCATGGCCGACCAGCCGTTCTGGGCGGCCCGGCTGCACACCCTGGGCGTCGCCCCCCGCCCCGTCCCGTTCCAGGACCTCACCGCCGAAGCCCTCGCCGACGCGATCACCACCTGCCTGACCGACCCGACCCACCACCACCGCGCCACCCACCTCGCCCGCGGACTCGCCACCGAGGACGGCGCCGCCCCCCTGCTCGCCCACCTCGCCTCACTGCCCGACAACCCGAGCGCGAAGCCGCGGTAGCGCCGCTCTGACCAACACTCACCGAGAGCGGACGCGGCGCCCGGTCCGGGGAGTCGGAACGGCAACCGGACCGGGTCCCGGCGGGGTCGCCTTCGGCTGCTGCCGGGCCCGGGCGGCGTCGGGTGGGGTGGCGTGAGAGGCTCCTGGTATGGAACAGCGCGTACTCGGCCGGACCGGCCGTCCCGTTTCGGTGGTCGGACTCGGCACTTGGCAGCTCGGTGCGGACTGGGGTGACGTCCGGGAGGAGGACGCCCTGGCCGTGTTGGAGGCGTCGGTGGAGGCGGGGGTCACGCTCTTCGACACCGCGGACGTCTACGGGGACGGTCGCAGTGAGCGGCTGATCGGCCGGTTCCGGAAGGAGCGGCCGGACGCGGAGGTGTTCGTCGCGACCAAGTTCGGCCGCCGGGTCGAGCAGCGGCCCGAGCACTACCGCCTCGCCAACTTCCGTGCCTGGGCGGACCGTTCGCGGGAGAACCTGGGCGTGGAGCGGCTGGACCTGGTGCAGCTGCACTGCCCGCCGACGCCGGTCTACTCCTCGGACGAGGTGTTCGACGCCCTGGACACCCTGGTGGCAGAGGAGCGGATCGCGGCCTACGGGGTGAGCGTGGAGACCTGCGCGGAGGCGCTGACCGCGATCGCGCGTCCGGGCGTCGCCAGTGTGCAGATCATCCTGAACGCCTTCCGGCTCAAGCCGCTGGAGCGGGTGCTGCCCGCGGCGGAGGCGGCCGGGGTGGGGATCCTGGCGCGTGTGCCGCTCGCCTCGGGGCTGCTCTCGGGCCGCTACAGCGAGCGGACCGTCTTCGGCCCGGACGACCACCGCACCTACAACCGCCACGGCGAGGCCTTCGACCAGGGCGAGACCTTCTCCGGCGTGGACTTCGCCACGGGCGTCGAGGCGGCCCGGGAGTTCGCCGCGCTCGCACCCGAGGGCGCCACGGCGGCGCAGACGGCCCTGCGGTGGATCATCCAGCAGCCCGGGGTCACGACGGTGATCCCCGGCGCCCGCAACGTGGCGCAGGCCCGCTCCAACGCCGCGGCCGCCGAGCAGGCCCCGCTGCCCGCGGCCACGCTCGACGCCGTACGGGAGCTGTACGACCGCCGCATCCGGCCGCAGGTGCACGACCGCTGGTAGGAGCGTCGCCGGCGGTCGCCGCCGGGTCTGGAGGGGATCGGTGGCACTACCGGCACTGGTCGAGGTCCGGTACCGGGCGGACCAGATGGCGGATCCCGGCCGTCTCACCTCCGTCGAGGACGTCGATCGCCTGATCGACGAACTCCTCGACGGCTCGGCGTACGAGAACCTGGCTCAGCTGACCCACCTGGCCAGGGGGATCGTCAAGCCGAGAGTTCCGGGCCACGACTTCCCGGCGGTCCCTGACCACGACTTCCAGGTCGGAGTCGACCGCGAGCAGGACGTCGGGGTGCTGCTCTTCATCGACGGCAGTGGGAACTTCGTGACGGCAGGCCCGCCGGAGTCGCGCAACGCCCCGCGTACTACCTCGGACTCGTCGCTCCACTGAGCGTCAGCGCGTTCCGGCGGGAAATGTCACCGGTCTGCTACGCGCGTCGAAGCGGGGAACCCCGGTGGGGTGGTTGACGTCCTCGACCTCGGAGAACACGCAGGTGGAGTCGGGGGAGGGGTCGTTGATGGACATCAAGGCGCGCATGGGGACCGTGGGCAACCGGTCGCGGGCGGCCGTCGCGGTGGCGGTCGTCGTCGCCGCGGCGACGGCTTGGGCGGTTCCCGCGGTCACCGCGACGGTCCCCGGCCATGACCGGAACGTCGCCCAGGCGCAGGACGGGTCCGCCGAAGGGCAGGGCGGCCAGGACGGTGCCCAGGGCAGCGGCGGCGGTGCGCAGTCCGGCGGCATACCCGAGGGCATAGCCCACGCCTCGGAGGCCGGGGGCAACGCCGTCAACATCACCATCGACGACGGGCCCGACCCGGTGTGGACCCCGAAGGTCCTCGACGTGCTCAAGCGGTACGGGGTGAAGGCGACCTTCTGCATGATCGGACCGCAGGCCAAGGCCCACCCGGACCTGGTCAAGCAGGTGGTGGCGGCCGGTCACCGGCTCTGCGACCACACCGTGGACCACGACACCACGATGGACAAGAAGCCCGTCGCCTACCAGGAGCGGGAGATCCTGGACGCGAAGAAGATGATCGAGCAGGCCGCGGGCGGCGCCGAGGTCATGTACTACCGGGCCCCCGGCGGCTCGTTCACCCCCGACAGCCGGCGGATCGCCGCCGCGAACGGCATGCGCCCGCTCGGCTGGAACGTCGACTCGAAGGACTTCGAGAAGCCCGGCACGGCGGCCATCGTCGAGACGGTGAAGAAGGAGCTCGCCCTCGGCCCGACCGTCCTGTTCCACGATGGTGGCGGCGACCGGCAGCAGACCGTCGAGGCCCTCGGCCAGGTGCTCACCTGGTTGAAGAGCCAGGGCCGCGCCACCGGCTTCCCGGTCCGGACCACTCCGTGACCGTCGTCGTCCCAGCCGTCCCAGCCGTCCCAGCCGTCCCGGCCGTCTGGGCCGGCCGGGCTAGCGGATCCCGGAGGCCCGGGCCCGGAGTTCGCGCTTGAGGAGCTTGCCGCTCTGGTTGCGGGGCAGTTCGGTGACGAAGAGGACCTTCTTCGGCACCTTGAACGGTGCGAGCCGGCTCCTGACGTGGGCGATCAGTTCCGCCTCGGTGGGGGCGGGACTGCCGGGGCGGAGCACGACGAAGGCGGTGACCGCCTCGATCCACTTGTCGTCGGGGACGCCGATCACCGCGACCTCGGCCACGGCGGGGTGGCTGTAGACGGCCTCCTCGACCTCCCGGGAGGCGACCAGCACCCCGCCGGTGTTGATGACGTCCTTGATCCGGTCGACCACGGTCAGGTAGCCGGCCTCGTCGGCGACCACCAGGTCCCCGGAGTGGAACCAGCCGTCCTTGAAGGCCTCGGCGGTCTGCTCGGGCGAGTCCCAGTAGCCGAGGCACAACTGCGGTGACCGGTAGACGACTTCGCCCGGGGTGCCGGGCGGCACCTCGGTGCCGGTCCGGTCCACGACGCGGGTCTCCACGAACAGCACCGGGCGTCCGCAGGAGGCCGGGCGGTCGAGGTGCTCCTCCGGCCGGAGCACCGTGGACAGCGGGCCGATCTCGGACTGGCCGAAGCAGTTGTAGAAGCCGACCTGCGGGTAGCGGGCACGCAGCCGGTCGAGCACCGCCACCGGCATGATCGAGGCGCCGTACTGGGCCTTGCGCAGGGAGGACAGATCGTGCCGGTCGAGGTCCGGGTGGTTGGCCAGCGGAACCCACACGGTCGGTGCCAGGAACAGCGAGCCGATCCGGTCGGCCTCGATCCGGCGGAGCAGCTCGGGGATGTCGGGCGACTCCAGCAGCAGGACGGAGGCGCCGACGGCGAGGTACGGGAGCAGGAAGACGTGCAGGGCCGCCGAGTGGTAGAGCGGCATGCAGATCAGCGGCCGGTCGTCCTCGCGCAGGTCGAGGGCGTGGAGGGCGGACAGGTAGGCGTGCACCAGGGCGCGGTGGGGCATCATCGCGCCCTTGGGGCGGGAGGTGGTGCCGGAGGTGTAGAGCAGCTGGGCGAGCTCGGTCTCGGCCGGACCGGTGCCGAGTTCGGGCACGGGGCCGGCCGACGCGGCCTCCAGCAGGCCGGTTCCCAGTAGTCCGGTGCCCGAGAGCCCGCTCCCCGGCAGCCCGGCCGGGTCCTCCCGCAGCGGTAGCACGTGTTCGACGGCCAGGCCGTCCCGGACCCGCTCGACCTCCGGCGCGAGCGCCGGGTCGCTGAGCACCGCGCGGGTGCCGGACTGGCCGAGCAGGTAGCGCAGTTCCTTGCCGGTGAGGGCGTGGTTGACCGGGACGTGCACCAGTCCGGCCCGGGCGCAGGCGAGGAAGGCGATCGCGTAGGCGTCGGAGTTGCGCCCGTACGCGGCGACCCGGTCGCCGGGCCGCAGCCTGAGCCCGAGCAGGTGCCCGGCGGCACGGCTGACCGCCTCGTCGAGCTGCCGGTAGGTCCAGCTGCGGTCGGCGAACGTGAGGGCGACGCGGTCGGGGGCCCGGCGGGCGCTCCGGCGCAGCAGCCCGTCGACGGTGCCGGCTCGGGGGTCGTCGCTCATGGTCACGGTCACGGTCTCGCTTTCGTACGGCGGGGCGGCGGGGTGGCTGAACGGCTGGGAGGCCGGGCGGCTGCGCCCGGTCCGGACGACCGGAGCGGGCAGGAGCAGCCTGCCCGGTCCGGACCGCTCGCACCAGGGCCTGCGCCCGGCCGGTCCGTCCGCCCGGTCCGTCGGGTGCGTGCGGGCGTGTGCATCGGCCCCGGCCGGGTAGGTGCCCGGGTAACCATCGATTCCGGGGCCCGGCACCGTGCCGGGCCGAAGGGTGCTGCGAAGACGGTCACCGTTCGTATGCGACGGCCCGACCTCGGAGGAGAATCGACGCCACCGGGCGGGGAGTCCGACGAGGAGGCCGGCCATGAAGAGCCTTGAACGCCGCTACGCGGTGACCCTGCCCGGGTCGATCGGCGGGCACGCTCCGCCGCCGGTCGTCGTGGTCCGCGTCACCGAGGCCGTGGGCCCCGGCGGCGGACCGGTCTGGACGAACCGCGCCGGCGACCTCCGGGTGGAGATCATCGGCGAGGTCGCCACCGTCCTGTCCGCCCCGGACGGCATGGGGCGGCACCCCTGCCTGCACGCGGTGCCGCTGCCGGACCGCCTCGCGCCGTAGCACGCATGCCTGCACACGCCCGGGGCGGCGGGAGGCTTCGCGGAAATGCCGTTCCGCCGGAATTCAGGAACTGCGGAATTCGCTTCCGGCTTTGACGCTGCGAAGTCGCGCTGTTACGATCAAATGAGTCTTGATTGATCATTCGACAAAACCCCCCACCGCCGCGAATGCCGTCGCGAAGAACGACGGAAGGCCGCTGGGAGGAATCGAAGCCATGACATGACGACGCACCCCCTGGCCGTGCTGAGAATCGCGATCGGCCTTTCCCAGTCCGCGTACGCCCAGCTGATCGCCCGTACGCACGCGGAACTCGGCTACGGGCCGATGGCCGCGCGGCGCGAGAAGGTCTCCCGCTGGGAATCGGGCCGGATCGCTCCGGAACTCGGCGCCCAGCTCGCCATCGCCCGTATCCACCAGGTGGACCGGGAGATCGTGCTGCGCCTGGGCTGGCCGCAGTGGCTGTTCGTCGCCGGCGGCGACGGTGCACTGCTGCGGCAGCCGTGGAATCCGCAGGCCGCCGTCGACATCACCTGGGCCGCCGCGGGCGGGCCGGGGAATCCCGGCCCGGGCCCTGCACTGATCGCCACCGGTGCCACGCTCACCGCCCAGATCCGCGGCGCCGTGGCGGCACTCGCCGACGGCCCGTGCCCGCCCGTGCACGAAGGCCCCCGGATCGGCCCCGGAACGCTCGGCTGGGCCGAGACCCGCATCCGCACCCTGGAAGAACTGGAGGCCGGCAGCCCGATCCCGCAGGACGCGCTCCACGCCGCCGCCCGGGCCGAGTACCGGCTCGTCGGTGACCTCCTGGCGCGCCACCGGTACGACCGGACCACCGGCACCCGGCTGTTCCTGCTCGCGGCACGCAGCGCGGCCCTGTGCACCTGGACCAGCGGCGCCCTGGGGGAGGAGGGCCGCGCCGAGCGCTACGCCCTGGCCGCGATCCGGGCCGCGGCCGCCGCCGGGGCGCCCCGGCACACCGCCGCCTACCTCTCGCTGCTCTCGATCAGGCACCTGCGCCGCGGCGACCCCCGGGACGCCCTCGCCCTGCTCCGGGCCGCCCGGGCCGTCGACCCGCACCCCACCCCCAGGCTGGCCGTCATCCTGCACACCCGGCAGGCCCGCGCCCTGGCCCGGCTCGGCGAACCCGCCGCCGGCCTGCGTGCGCTGGAGCACGCCGAGCAGGCCCTGTCGGCGGCCGCGCCGGGCTGGGACGCACAGGCCGACCCCACCGGCAGCAACATCGACGAGGAGTACCTCGCCCTCGCCCGCGGTCACACCTGGCTGCGTCTGGGGCAACCGGCCCGGGCCCTGGACAGTTACCGGAGCCTGCGCACCGACGGCGCGCCGACGGCCCGGCCCCCCTCGCCGCACGCCGTGGCCCGGCTGCGCCCGCTGGTGGAGGCCCAGTTGGCGGTCGGGCAGGTCGACGAGGCGGCCGCCACCGTCCACGGCGCCGTCGACCGGGCCGGGACCCTGCCGCCGGGGCTCGCCCACTGGTTCGGCAGCCGGCTCGCGCCGCACGCCGACCACCCCGGCGTGCGGGAGCTCCTCGACCACCTGGACGATCGGCCCGCGCCGCAGCGTCGGACCGGGTTCGAATCCGGGGGCGGCTTTGAGTCCGGGGGCGGCTTCGAGCCCGGGTCCGCCTGAAAGCGTCAATTCCCGTTCCGGCAATGCCGTCGGCAGTGCCTCGGGGAGTGCCTCCGCGTCTGGCGAATTCCGTATCGGTTTTTCTAGGATCCGGTACCGAAGCCGGTCCGGAGCCGGTCTCGGTTCCCCCACGATCTACAGAGACATCTCAAGACTGCATCCATGGCGCACCCACTCATCCTGTTGCGGTCCGCGAAGGGCCTTTCCCACCCCGAATACGCCCGTCTCGTCGCCCGGACCCATGTCGAGCTCGGCCTCGGGCAGATGGCGGCCCGTCGGGAGAAGGTCTCCCGGTGGGAATCGGGACGGACCGTCCCCGAGCACACCGCGCAACTGGCGATGGCGCACATCCACGGAGTCGCCGCCCGCGAGGTGCGCCGTCTCGGCTGGCCCCACTGGCTGCACCTGGTCATCGGCGACACCACCCTGCTGGAGCAGCCCTACACGGCCGCCGGCGCCGAGCTCGCCCTGAGCAGCGCCCTCCACCTGCCGAAGGCGCCACGCTCCCCGCGGCTCCTGCTGCGGGGGCCGGCGCTCACCGCCCAACTGCGGTCCGCGCTCACCCAGATCGCGGCGGACGGCGGGGGAACCCGCGCCGGCCGGGACGCCCGCCCCGGCCGGGGTGACGTGCCGGGCCGGTCCCAGGCCCTCGCCGAGCAGCTGCACTGGATCGAGGCCCGCACCGGCGCGCTCGAACGGCACGAGGACGGCTCGCTGATACCCGCCGAGGCCCTCTACCGGGCGGCGCACGCCGAACACCGGCTGGTCGTCGGCCTGTTCAACGGCCGTGACCGCGACGACCCGGCCGCCCGCCCGCTCTTCCGGCTCGCTGCCCGCACGGCGCTGCTCTGCACCTGGTTGAGCAGCGCCGTCGGCGAGGAGACCCGGGCGGAGCGCCACAACCTCACCGCGATCCGGGCCGCCGCCGCTGCTGCCGCGCCCGGGACGGCCTCGGCGGCCATGGCCCACCTCGCCCGTCGCCACCTCACCGCCGGCTCCCCGGCCGATGCGCTGGCGCTCGTCCGGGCAGCCGCCGCCGTCCGCGCAGGGCAGTCCGGTCAGTCCGGTCAGTCAGGACAACCCGGACAGTCCGGACAGCGCGGGTCCTCGTACGGTCCGGAGAGCATCCTGCACTGCGCGGAGGCCCTCGCCCTGGCCCGGCTGGGGAACGCCACCGGCGCGGCGAGGGCGCTGGACCGGGCCGCCGCGAGCGCCGCCTCGGGGGGTGCCGGTCCAGCGGTCGGTGCCGGTGCCGGTGCCGGTGCCGGGGCCGAGCGGTGCGTCACCGTCAGCCGGGCCCTGGCCGCGCTGTTCCTCGGGGATCCGCAGGGTGCGAAGCCGTACTTCGAGCTTTTCACGGACTCCCTGCTGGCACCGCGGAGCGCCGTCCCGTCGCCCCAGACGGGTGTCTGGCTCCTCTACGCGGCCGACGCGCACCTCGCGCTCGGTGAGCTCGACCGCGTCGCCGACACCGTCCACCGCGCCGTCGACGTCACCGGGAGGCTCCCGCCCGGACTCGACCTCCAGTACCGCGCGCGGCTGGCCCGGCACGAGAACGAGCCGGCCGTCCGGCAGGTCCTGGAACGCCTGGACGAGGGCTCCCGCTCCAACCGGCCGATCCCGTAACGGCGATGACCTGGTGGCCTGCCGTCCGGTCCGTGCTGTCCACACGCTCGCCGCACGGGTCGCCGACGATCCGTGCCCGGCCGGGGCCGCCGCCCCTCGACCCCTTCGGAGGCGACATGGTCCACGTCCACCCCCTCACCCGGCTGCGCGAGGGCATGGGCCTGTCCCAGTCCGAGTACGCCAAGCTCGTCGCGCGCACCCACACCGCGCTCGCGCTCGGGAACACGGCGGCCCGCCGGGAGAGGGTCTCCCGCTGGGAGGCCGCCCGCTCCGTCCCCGAGCACACCGCCCAGCTCGCCATGGCGCACATCCACGGGATCCCCGCCCGCGAGGTCCACCAACTCGGCTGGCCGCACTGGCTCCACCTGGCCACCGGGGACGCCACCCTGCTCGACCAGCCCTACACGGACCACGGTGCGGTCCTCGCCCTGCGCGCCGTCGTGGACCTCTCCGGGGCTCGGCATTCACCTGAACTCACCCTGAGGGGGCGTGAGTTGGCATCCCACCTGGGTGCTGCCCTGACACAGCTCGCCGACCCGGGCCGGACCGGCTGGACCCGCCGGACCACCCGCTCGGCCGCCGGGTGCGTTCCCGGCCTGGTCGGGAACCGCCTGCGCTGGAGCGAGGCCCGCACCACGGCTCTCGAACAGCAGGAGGCCGGCACCTTGATGCCCGCCGCGGCCCTGTACGGCGTGGCGTACGCCGAACACCGGCTCGTCGTCGGCAACCTGCTCAGCGGTGCCCGCACCAGTACCGAAACCGGCGCCGGGACCAGCGGCGGCGTCGAAAGTCCGGGACCACGGCGGCTGTTCCCGCTCGCGGCCCGCACCGCCCTGCTCTGCACCTGGCTCAGCAGCGCCCTCGGCGAGGAGACCGGAGCCGAGCGGCACAACCTCGCCGCACTCCGTGCCGCCGTCGCCACCGGTGACCGGGCCGCAGCGGGCGTCGTGATGGCGCAACTGGCCACCCGGCACCTCATGGTGGGTGACGCGGCCGACGCGCGGATGATCGTGCGGGCCGCCAGGGCCGCCGACCCTGAGCCGGCCCCCGCCGCGGCCGTCGTGCTGCACACCAGGGAGGCGCTGGCCCTCGCCCGCCTCGGCCGGTCCGGTGACACGGCGCGGGCGCTCGACCTCGCCGCCGACACCCTCGCCGCCGACACCTCGGTCGCCTCCGACCACAAGCACCGGCACCGGCCCGGGTTCCCGTTCACCGTCGACGACCGCTTCCTGACCTCCGTACGGGCCGACGCCTGGCTCCACGCGGCCGATCCACGGCGGGCCGAACCCCACGCCGCCGCGCTGCTCGACTGGCTGGACGGCCCCGAGCCGGTGCTCGCCCCGCCGCTGACCGGCCGGATGCTGCTGTCCGTCGTCGACACCTACCTCGCCCTCGGCGAGGCGGCGCAGGCCGTCCGTGCCACGTCCTGCGCCATCGGCGTCTCCGGCACCCTTCCGCCGGGCCTGGCCCGGCAGTACCACCGCCGGCTCGCGGCGCACCAGCACGAACCGCTGATCCGGGAGGCGCTGGAACAGCTCGCCCACGGCGAGTTCTGACCAGGGCCCGGCGCCGGTCGGCAGGGGTCGGGCGGGTTCGGGCGGGAGGGCGCCGAACCCGCCCGAACCCGCCCGCCCGGTCGTCGATCAGCCGCCGTTCAGCTGTTGGCGCCCCGAGCGGCCACCGTCCAGCGGTCGACGACCTCCCCGGCCCGGACCACCTCCAGGGTGTCGGCCAGGTTCACCGGCGTGCAGACGTGGACCGGGACGACGGCGACCCGGGAGCCCAGGCGGGGAGTGGGCCCGCCCTCGGGCAGCACGACGGTGGCGTGGTGCTCGGACAGGGAGGCCACCACCGCATCCGGGTGGTCCGGGAGGTAGCCGTGACCGCGGACCCAGGGCGAGGCGTCGGAGCCCAGCACCTTGCTGCCCGCGTCGAGTACGAAACGACCGGGGCCCGGGCTGCTCACCACGGTCGCGAGCGCGTAGAGCCCGAGGTCGTCCGCGGTGCAGCTGCCGATGGCCAGCTGGGTCGCGTCGTTGAAGACGTACACCCCCGGGCGCAGTTCGTTCACCGCGCCGGACCGCCACTGCCCGGCCGTCGGCGTCGACCCGCCGCTCACCACCGGCACCGCGATCCCCACGGCCCGCAGCGCTTCCGCGGCCTCGCCGAGTGCCCGTTCCTCGTCGCGGGCCGCGTGCTCGCGGGCGCGGGGGTCGTGGCCGTAGCCGTGGCCGGGGAAGGTGAAGACGCCCGCCACCTCCAGCCCGGCGTCGACGGCGGCGAGGCCGATCTCGGTCGCGTCGGCCGGAACGACCCCGGTCCGGTGGTGGCCGGAGTCGATCTCGATCATCACCTGCACGGGGGCCGCCGCTCCCCGCAGCGCCCGCCCCAGCCGCCGGACACCTTCCACGGAGTCCGCCCCCACCCGCAGGGCGACCGAGTCCGCGAGGGCGCGCAGCCGACGGGCCTTGGCGTCGTCGACCCACAGGGGGTAGGCGATGAAGAGGTCGGACACGCCGTTCGCGGCGAAGACCTCCGCCTCGCCGACGGTGGCCACGCTCAGGCCCACCGCACCGGCGTCGAGCTGGCGCCGCGCGATCTCCGGGCACTTGTGGGTCTTGGCGTGCGGGCGCACCGCGAAGCCGCCGTCGAGGGCCGCCGCGCTCATCCGGGCGATGTTGCGCTCCATGACATCGGCGTCGACGACCAGCGCGGGGGTCGCCGGCTCCTCGGGGAGATGTGTGCTCATGCCCCATGATCACGCGTCCGGCCGACCTCCGGTTCCCGCCGCGCCCCCGTTCCTGCCGTGTCCCCGGTTCCCGCCGCGCCGGGGCCCTTACGGCCCGTACGGCCCGTCAGGCCTCCGCCGGACCGGGCCCGTCCGTCCCGGCAGCGCGAGGCGCGCCCGGCGGGATCGGCCCCAGGTAGGTGCCGCCGGAGGCGTCGACGGTCTGGCCGGTCACCCAGCGGCCGCGCGGGCCCGCCAGAAAGCCGACCACGTCCGCGACGTCCTCGGGCGTGCCGATCCGGCCCAGGGCGGTGATCGACTCCAGCCCGGCCATCGCCTCGGGGGCGCTGGTCCACGCGGAGGTCATGTCGGTGAGGATCACGCCCGGGTTGACGGTGTTGACGGTGATCCCGCGCCGGCCGAGGTCGTTGGCGAGCGGCGCGGCGAGCGCCTCCAGGGCCGTCTTGCTGACGGTGTAGCCGATCTGGAGCGGCGAGGCGATCCGGGCGGCCGCCGAGGCCACGTTCACGATCCGGCCGCCGTCCCGCAGCAGCGGCAGGGTCCGCTGGATCACGAAGAGCGGCGCGCGGACGTTGACCGCCATCACCCGGTCGAAGTCCTCCTCGGTGATCTCACCGATCGAACCGGCCAGGTGCACGCCCGCGTTGTTGACCAGGATGTCCAGGCCGTCCTCACCGCGCTCCGCCAACCCGGCGGTGAGGCCCTCGAACAGCCGGTCCGGCCCGTCGCCCCGGTCGAACCGGGCCGGTACCGCGAACGCCCGGCCGCCCGCCCCCTCGATCAGCTTCACAGTCTCCGCGGCGGCCTCCTCGTTGCCGCCGTAGTGCACCGCGACCAGCGCCCCGTCCTCGGCCAGCCGCCGTGCGACCGCCCGCCCGATCCCACGGGACCCACCCGTCACCAGTGCCGTCCTGCCGTCCAGCTCGCCCATGCCCGCCGTCCCTCCCACGCCCTCCCGGCCGCATCCGGGGTCGGGCCGGGTCGTCCCGCCCCGAAGCCGGACGACCCCTGATACCTGCCCGCCCCCGCAGGCCTGATGCGCGGGCTCAGGCGCCGGTCCGTCGGGTGGCCCGGTGGGTGGCGACGCGGACGCGGGTGGCGCAGCGGGGGGTGCAGTAGCGCTGGGGGGTGCGGCGGCCGGTGTCGATGTAGTGGCGGCCGCAGCCGGGGGCGGCGCAGCGGCCCCAGGCGCAGGTGCCGCGTTCGCTGAGCCACAGGCCGAGGGCGAGGGCGGCGGTGGAGAGCAGCCAGTGGGTGAGGCCGGCGTCGGCGGGGGCCCGGGTGTGCAGGGACCAGGGGCGGCCGGGGAGCCGGACGAGGTGCGGGCGGGGCGGGTAGCGGTCGAGGAGGGCGTTGATCGCCTCGGCGGCGTGGTCGGGGTCGTCGGTGTCGAGGACGGCGATCACGGGGGCGGTGGCCTCGCACAGTTCCCGGGCGTCGGCCTCGGTGAGGTGGAACGGCGGGCCGCCGTGGCGGTCCAGGAGGGCCTGGAGTTCGGCGGCGCCCGTGTCGGGGTTCGCGCGGACGGTGTTGGCGAGGTCGGCGAGGAAGTGGAGGCCGCGGGGGTTGTCCTCGGGTCCTCGGGAGGGGCCGGGGGGTTCGGGTGTCGGGTCGGGGGTCCGGGGCATGGGGTCGGGGTGTCCTCGTCTCCTGGGTGCTCTCTGCCGCCACCATGGTAACGTCAAAAGTCTCGAATAGCCGTTACGAAGGAGTGGCATGCGATTCCCGGCAACGACCTCCGTGCTCATCGTCGGCGCGGGCCCCGTCGGCCTGACGCTGTCCCTCCTGCTGTCCGGCCACGGCGTGGACCACCTGCTCGTCGAGGCGCACCCCGACACCTCCCGGCACCCCAAGGCCCGTGGCGTGTCGGCGCGTTCGATGGAGGTGTTCCGGCGCTGCGGCCTGGAGCCGGAGATCCGGCGGGCCGGCCTCCCGCCCTCCCAGGTGTACTTCTACCGCGGCCGCACCCTGGTCGACCCGGACTTCGTGCGCACCGGGGTCGCCGTGCCGGACGGCCCCGAGCGGACCCCGTCCCCCGGGCTGATCTGCTCCCAGGACGCCCTGGAGGCCGTCCTCGCCCGGCGCGCCCGGGAACTCGCCCCGCAGGCCGTCCGGTTCGCGACCCGGCTGGTGGCGTACACGGAGGACGCCGACGGCGTGGAAGCCGTCCTGGAGGATCGCGGCAGCGGTGAGCGGCACACCGTCCGCGCCGACCGGCTGATCGGCTGCGACGGCGCGTCTAGCACCGTCCGCGCGGCCGCCGGGATCGCCATGGCCGGGCCGACCGGCCTCGGCCACTTCCTCGGCGTCCGCTTCGAGGCGCCCCTCGGCGAGGTCGTCGCCGACCGGGCCAGCGCCTCCTACTTCCTCACCGAGCCCGGCCGGGGCGGCTTCCTCGCCGTCGACAACGACCGGCGCTGGATCTACCAGCACCCGTACGACCCCGGCCGCGACGACACCACCGCCCTGCGGGCCGACCACCCGCGGCTGGCCCGGCTGATCCGCGAAGCGGCCGGGCTGCCGGGCCTGGCCGTGACCGTCCTGGACACCACCACCTGGCGGATGGACGCCCAACTCGCCGACAGCTACCGGAAGTCCAGGGTGCTCCTGGCCGGCGACGCGGCCCACGTGACGCCGCCGACCGGCGGGCACGGCATGAACACCGGCATCGGCGACGCCGACAACCTGGCCTGGAAGCTGGCCGCCGTCACGGCCGGCACGGCCGGCGACGCGCTGCTCGACAGCTACGAGGCCGAACGCCGCCCCGTGGCCCGCCAGGTCATCGACATCTCCCTCGCCAACTCCCGTGCCCGCACCAGCTACCGGATGGACGACGAACTGCTGCTCACCGCGGCCTACACCTCCACCGCCGTCCTCCCCGTCACCCTGGCGCCGCGCCCACCCCTCGACCCGGACGGCGCCCACCCCGACCCCGCCCCCGGCACCCGCCTCCCGCACCTGCCGCTCCCCACCGGCTCCACCCTCGACCTGGTCGGCCCGGGCTTCGCCCTCCTCACCGCCGACGCCGCCTGGCAGCGCCACGCCGACACCGCCACGGCCGCCGGCCTCCCCGTCGCCCTCCACCTCCTCCCCGCCGACCTGATGCGGTCGCTCACCCTCCCACCCACCGGCGCCACCCTGGTCCGCCCCGACGGCCACATCGCCTGGCAGGCCCCGCACCCGGCCGCCGAAGCGACCCAACTCCTCGACGTACTACGGCAGATCCTCGCCCGCCCCTGAGTCGCCCGCCCCTGGGTCGCCCGCCTCTGGGTCGCCTGCCCCTGAGTCGTGCGGCCCTGTTGTCGCGTGGGCCGAGACGGCCCGGTCGGACCGGAGAGCGTCCGCCCGTTCCACGAGGTGGTCGAGAACCGCGAGGGTGAGGTCCGCGAGGTCGGTCCGCGTGAGCGAGCCGACGTCGAGCCGGAACTGGGTCGCCAGGCGCCGCTGCCGGTCGTGGAAGAAGACCGGATGCAGCCGGGGTGTGCTCGCGCCGCTGGCGAGCCGGTCGCGCCAGCCGGCCAGGACCTCGGGATCGGCGGGGCCGTTCAGGCCGTCGTGCTTGTCGGCGCGGAGCGCCGCGGCCAGTTCCGGACGGCCCCGCCGGCGAAGGCCCTCCTGGATCGAGGACAGCGCCATCGCCGGTTGCAGCTCCACGGCCAGGTCGTGGGCTTCGAGCACGGCTTCCACCGTCGGCCTGGCACCGGTGAGGACGTCGACGCACGGCCGGAACAGCCAGGGCTGGCTGGGCATCCCACGGCCGGGGCAGCGCAGGTCCACGGCGATCCAGGCGTGGTCGGAGCCGGAGGGGTGGTGTCGCCAGGCCATCACCATCGGGTTTCCGCCGCTGGTGCTCATGGCCCTCGCTTCGGCTGAGCCCGGATGGTCGCGGCGCAGCGCGTCGTCGAGGGCGAGGGCCGTACGACGGCTCACCACGTCCGGCACGTACCAGCCGGAGGAACTCCCGATCGCACCGTCGGCCTCCGTTTCCCAGCTGTGCAGGACGTCGGTGATCCCGTGCGCGAGCCACGCGGCGTGCGGATCCGCGGCCGAGTGCCACGCCTGGAAGAGCGTGACGAGGCGCAGCGATCGCCACGGCTCGGTGGGCCGGGCGGCGTCGAAGGTGCAGTAGAACAGGGCCGGTACGGGGTCGAGGGTTTCGGCCCGGGCCCGGTAGCGGTTCAACTGATCGCCGTGCTCGTCGGAGGCGCCCTTCATCTCCAGCACGGCCACGGGACGGTCGTCCGACCGCCGGTACACCACGAGGTCCAGGCGGCCGGCAGGCTGTTTGACCTCGCGTCGACACCGGTACGGGCCGGGGGCGAGGCCGAGCAGGTCGATCAGGGGCTGGGGATCGCGCTCGAACAGGAAGGCCAGCAGGTCGCTCAAGCTGTTCTCGTTGGCGACCAGTCGTTCGAGGGCAGGGCTGGGTTCCGGCATCCGGAGATCATCCTCCACCGGCGGCGGCGTTGCGGGGCTGTTGCAGGGGGAGTGACGGCGGTCACGGTGGGGTGGGGTGGTTCGTGATCGGATGGTCGGATGGGTGAGTTCGGGACGGGTGGGGTGGTGCCGGTGAGGCGCGGGGTCGGTGCGGTGGGTGCGGTGGCGGCGGCGGCGGTGGTGCTGCTCGCGGGGTGCGGGAGCCAGGTGGCCGGGGCGGGCGGGGGGCCTTCGGTCGCCGGCTCCGGCAGTGCGGGGCCGTGCGGGGTGGCGTCGGCCTCGCCGGGGCCGGTGGCGAAGGACGGGGTGCGGATCACGGCGGCGAGTGCGGCCTGTGCGGAGTACGAGGTGACCAACCCGGGCGCGGAGGCGGCCGATGTGACGGTGGTGTTCGGCCGGTCGGGGGCGGCCGGGGGTGTGCTGGGCAACGAGACGAGGACGGTCAGGGATCTCGCACCGGGGGCGACCGGGAAGGGGCGGGTGGAACTGGACGGGAAGGGCTCGGTGCTGACGGTCGTCAAGGTGCGGAGCGTGCCGAGCGCCGAGGCCTCGCGCCCGGACGGGCCGTGCCCGGCCTCCGGGGTGCGGGTGAGCGCGGACGACGGGGATGCGGCGATGGGGTTGCGGGTGGTGGGGCTGCACCTGCGCAACTGCGGGACGGCCACGGTGAACCTCAACGGCTACCCGGACCTCCAACTCCTCGACGTGGGGCACCGGCCGGTCGACGGCGTGCGGCTCCTGCACGGGGGTGCGCAGATCGCGAGCGGCACCGGGGCGGACGACCCGCCGCGGCCGCTCGCGTTGAAGCCGGGCGAGGGGGCACGGTCCACGCTGGCGTGGCGCAACACCACCGAGGCGGGCGCGGGTGACGCGGTGAACGCCCCGTACGTGCGGGTCCGGGTGATGCCGGGCGCCGCGCCGGTGACGGTCGTGCCGGAGCTGGACCTGGGCACCACCGGGCGGCTGGGTGTCGGCGCCTGGGTGCGGGAGGACGGGCAGCCGCCGGCGACCAGGCCGCCGGCGGGGTGATCAGGGCTCGGCGGTCATGACTCGGCCGTCATGACTCCGGGGACGATTTCAGGTAGGTGAACTCGTTGGCCGGCCCGGCCGGGGACGAGTAGCCGTTGGACACCACGGTCACGTTGACGGTGCTGGGCCTGCCGAAGCCGGTGCTCGGGGCGGGCGCGTCGACGACGATCTCGTAGGGCGGCTGGACCTGCGGCGACGCCGCGGGGTTGGTACCGAAGAACACCTGGGCGTCGGCGCCGAAGTTGACGCCGGTGACGGTCACCGAGGTGCCCTCGGGGCCGGTGGCCGGGAAGAGGCCGGTGGTGATCACCGGTGGGGGGCCGCCGTAGGCGAACCGGCCGAAGGGGACGGCCGCCGAGGTGCCCAGCTCGGTGGTGACCCGGACGTCGACCACGCCGACTCCGGGAGGCGCGTGGAGGCTGATCGCGAGGCCGTCGCCGCTGACCGCGAGGTCCTGGCCGGGGACGGGGCCGAAGTCGACGGCCGCGCCCGGGCCGAAGCCGCTGCCGGCGACGGCCAGTGCGGTGCCGCCCTCCCCGGAGTTCGTGGAGAGGGCCCGCACCACCGGGCCGGCCAGGACGTCGGGGGCGCCGAGCAGGCCCAGGTAGGTGGAGTTGGCGTGCTGGAAGGCGACCTGGCCCAGGAAGTCCGCGAGTGAGCTCTTGACGAAGTCCGGGTCGTGGGTCCGGCCGTAGTCGATGGCCAGGGGCACGGCCTGGCCGGGCTGGGCGTATGGGTGGGGACCGGGCAGACCGGCGATCACCGAGATGACGGCGTCCACCTCGTCGTTCGCCGCCGGTCCGGGGGGAGCCGGGTACCAGCCCTCGGCGTCGTCGAGCGAGGTCCAGGCGAGCGGCACGACGTCGTAGGGGTTGTAGTAGCGCGCGTTGACGATCCACGGCAGGGAGTCGACGTAGTCGGCGAAGTCCGGGCCGCCGGCGGTGGGGGCGGCGAAGGTGCAGAGGCCGAACTGCGGGGTGGCGCCGGGCCAGGACCGTGCCTGGAGGTAGGGCGCGACCATGGTGGCGATGCAGCCGCCGAGGCTGTGGCCGATCACGTACACCGTGGGGGTCTGCGCGGCCCCGGCGAGGGCTTCGGTGAGCGCCTGCACCAGGGTCACGCCCCCGCTGCTCATGGACACGACCTGGGTGAAGGCCGCCATCGCGCCCTGGGACACGGACACCGGGGCGGACGGTGCGCCGACGGCGGTGAACGGCACCACCGTGCCGACGTCGAGGTCCTCCAGCAGGTCGGTCACGTTGCCGACCGTGCCGCGGAGGACCACGGCGAAGCTGCTGGAGGAGGGGTCGGCCGCCAGGTACGCCAGGTTGGCGTTGTCGGGGGCCAGCGCCAGCCACCGGAGGCTCCAGTCGGCGCCGGTGGCGAGGTCGGTGTCGGCCAGCTGCCGGGTGATGCCCAGGAACACCCGGTTCAACTGCTCCGGCACCGTCTCCCCGGACGGGCGCGGGGTGGCGGCGGTCGCCGCGATCGCGGCGAGGGTCATCGCCACTTGGGGTGTCATCGGTGCGGTCTGCTCCGCCGCCATGCCCGCTCCTCGGGATCGCCTGGTGGGACAGGGAGGATCGTGTCCGATCGGCTTCCCGCCGCGCCCGTCCGACGCGGTGCCGGATCCCCGCGTCACGCCACCGGGCGTACACCGGCCCCGGGTGCGAAGCCGGTGCGCGCGCCCGTCCGGTCGGGGTCAGGGCGCGAGGTCGATGATCACCTTGCCGGGGTGGTCCTCCCGTTCGGCGGCGATGTCGGTCACCCGGCGCGGGAAGTCGTCCAGGCCGATCCGCAGGGAGGTCAGCTTCTCCAGGGGGAAGGCGAGCGGGTGTTCGGCGCGCAGCCGGAAGCCCTCCTCGTAGTCCTCGCGGTGGCAGCCGTAGGCGCCGGCGAGGTGCAGCCGCTTGCCGTGGTGCTCGACCGGCTCGATGAGCTCCGCGCGGCGGATGGTGTCGACGTCGGCCCGGCCGGGCGGGTAGGTGTCGCCCCGGCGGGTGCCGCCGTAGACGAAGAGGACGGCGCCGTCGGCGGCCAAGTCGCTGGCGGTGTCCAGGAGTTCGGTGGTCGATACGGTGGTCGCCACGATCACCACGTGGTACCGGTCCTGGTGCTGCGGCGCCTTGGCGTCGGTGAGCGGGTGGATCTCCTCGGCGGCGAGCAGGCCCTGCTGCCGGGCGAAGGCGCGCCGGGCCTCGCCGCGGTTGAAGACGGTGGGCGAGGCGCCCAGGTGGCGGGCGTACAGGGCGAAGGTGAGGCCGGCGCAGCCGGCGCCGAGGACGGCGACGCGCCGGCCCCGGAGGTCGGTGAGAGCGGTGAGTTCGAGCAGTCTGCGGAGCGCGTGCACGATGCAGGCGAAGGGCTCGGGCATCCAGACGGCGTCCCGGATGCCGGCCTCGGGGACGCGCACCACGGCCTGGTCCAGCTGCGCCTCGGTGCCGTGGACGAAGACGTACTCGGCGAAGCCGGTGGTGCGGGTGGGGGTGATGTTGGGGTTGAGGGTGACGAGTTCGCCCTCCCGGAAGCCGGTCCGCGCGCCGGCGAAGGCGACGGTGCCGACGAGTTCGTGGCCGAAGAGCGGGCCGCGGTCCTCGGGGACGTCGCGCGAGCCGACGACCTCCTTGGCGTCGGCGCGGCAGATGCCCAGGTGGTGGGGCTTGATGAGGACGGTGTCGGCGCGGAGCGCGTCGTGGGGGAAGGGGCGGGTGCCGAGGCTCACCACGCCGTCCCGCAGGGTGGTGGTGGCGTACTCGGCCGGGAGGTTCGGCGCTTGGGGCACGGGGGCTCCTCAGGGGCGGGAGGCGGACGGCTCGTGGGGGACGGACGGCAGGTGGGAGGCGGACGGCTGGTGGGTGCGGGCGAGGTCGCGGGCGCGTTCGAGGTCGAGGGCGAGGCGGACGGGGTCGCCGTCGCGGTGGTCGTTCTCCAGGACCAGCGCCTCGGGCCGGAACCCGTGCGCGGCGAGGGCGGCGAGGGACTCCCGGACCGGGCCGTCCCCGTCGCCGAGGAGGTCCCGCGCCACCACGCCGCCGGTGCCGTCCTTGAGGTGGACGTGGGGCGCGAGCCAGGGGTGGACGGCCTCGACCAGGGCCACCGCGTCGACCCCGGCGACCCGCGGGTTGTAGGTGTCCAGCAGCAGCCGGAAGCCGTCCGCCGCGACCTGGTCGACCAGGCGGCGGGCGCGTGCCGGGTCGAGGTCGTTCTCGTTGGCCAGCAGCAGCCCGCGGGCCCGGGCCTCCGCCGCCGCCCAGGCCAGTACGGCGGCCGTGCGGTCCAGTTCCGCGCGGTCGGTGACGGCGCTGCGGCGGAAGCTGGGGACGAAGGCCAGCGGGGCACCGAGGGCGTGGGCGGCGTCCAGCACCCGGATCAGGACGCGTCGGACGCGCAGCGCGTCCCGGCCGCCCGGCGGGGCGTGCAGGCCGATGTCGTTGAGGGTGTTGCCCGCGACGGCGAGCGGTCGGACCCGGAGCCGGGCGCAGTGCTCCAGGATCCGCTCGACGGTGCCCGGCGCGTCGAGCCACGGCCCGCGGCCGGGGCCGCCGAGGTCGAGCTGGAGGCCGTCGGCGCCGGCCCGGTGGGTGAGCCGGACCGCGTCGAGGTGGTCCCCGGGCAGGCGCCAGCCGGCCAGCCCGAGGAGCGGGGCGGCGGTCACGAGGCGGCGCCGGCCGCGGCCCTCGCGGTGGCGGTGGCGGTGGCCGGGACGGGGCGGCTCTGGGAGAGCGGCAGCCCCTCGCCGACCGGGCGCCAGCCGCCCTCGGGGTCCACCACCAGGTGGGCGCCGTGCAGTCCGGCGCCGGCCGTCGCCGCGAGCTCGCGGGCCAGCGGGGCGAAGCTCGCCGGGCGCATGTACGCGGTGTAGTCGAAGCCGTCGGGGCGCCGGCGCCGGATCCCGGGGGTGTCGACCATGCCGGCGGGCAGGGCCTGGACGATCCGCAGCGCCTCGGTGCCCGGCGGTTCGGCGGCCTCCTCCTGGGCGACGGAGTCGAGCAGGGCGGCGGCGCCCGCCTTGGTGGCGGCGTAGCCGGAGCGGCCCGGCCCGGCGTTGTAGACGACCTCGGAGGAGATGCCGAGGAACACCCCGGGGCGGTCGGGGCGGCGCAGGGCCGGGACGGTCCAGGAGAGGGTGAGCCAGAGGCCGTGCAGGTTGACGTCGAGTTGGCGGCGCCACTCGGCCTCGGTGCACTCGCGGAAGAGGGTCCGCCGGTCGCCGTAGTGGACGGCCGAGTAGCAGACGGCGTGCAGCGGTTCGGCGCCGGCCAGGGACAGGTTCTCGGCGACCCGGTCGGTGTCGGTCAGGTCGGTGGCCGCCCAGCGCAGCCGCTCGGCCCCGGGGCCGGCCGGGCGCGAGCGGCTGAGCACGGTGACGTCCAGCCCGGCATCGGCCCAGGCGTCCGCGACGCCACGGCCGATGCCGGTGGACCCGCCGACGACCAGGGCGCGGCGGCGGGTGCGGTCGGGCGCGGTCACTGGGCCTCCAGGGGTGTGGGCGGCGCCGGGGCGAAGCGCACCGCGAGTTTGACGAGCCGGCTCCCGGCGACGCTGCGTCCGCCGCCGGCCGAGAGCCCGGTCATGATCCGGGCGGCCTCCGGCGGCCCGACGACGTGCGTCACCAGGTCGCGGTAGGCCTCCGGGTGGTGGCACAGCTCGGCGGCGGCCTCGGCGAGGTGGTCGTTGCCCACGCCGCGGTGGCCGGTCAGCCGGACGCGTCGGCCGTCGGCGGTGCGGGTGGTGGTGAAGGCGTACGGGACGGGGTGCCCGGCGCAGTTGGCGGCCCGGACGGCGGCCAGGTCGACGCCGGGCAGTTCGGTGACGGCGGCGCCGGGCGGGAGGCCGCCGAACAGGTCGACGGTCAGGTCGCCGGTCGCGTCGTCGTCGAGGTGGTCCGAGAGTCCGGGGCCGCCGAGCCGCAGGGCGGCGGCGAGCGCGGCGAGGGTCCCGTCGCGCGGGGTCGCGAGCAGGGCCGCGACCGGCCCGGAGCCCACCGGGGGCACCGGGTTGAGCGTCAACTCCGCTCCGGGGAAGGCCCGTTCAGCGCTCCAGGCCAGCCCGTCCGGGGTGTGGTGGACGAGCAGGACGCGGACGTCGGCGCCGAGCCGGCGGCGGGCGGCCCGGACGGCGAGCTGCCCGATCGTCCCGTCGCCGTACACCACCAGGGTCCGGGGACGGCCGGCGGCCAGCAGGCCGAGGGCGTACCGGACGGCGGCCAACGGCTCGATCAGGGCGCCGAGCACCGGGTCGGGCTCCTGCGCCAGCGGCACCACCAGGCCGTCCCGGACGGCCGTCGCCGGGATCAGGGTGCGTTCCTGGAGCAGGCCGTCGACGTTGTGCCCGAGCAGGAAGGACGGGTCCGTCCGGTGGGTCGGGTTGACCACCACCGGGGTGCCCGGGCGGCGCAGGGCGGCGGGGACGCCCGGGCCGGCGGCGACCACCCGGGCGATGCCCTCGTGGCCGATCACCGGCGCCGGGTCGTCGCGCAGCCCGCGCAGCATCTGGATGTCCGTCCCGCACAGCCCGGCGACCTGGGTGGCGACGAGGAGTTCGCCCGGGGCAGGGGCCTGGGTGGGACGCAGCCGCAGCCGTACACCGCCGGGCTCGCGGACCAGCGCGCGGTGGCTGGGGACGCGCTCGGCCGTCGTCACGTCGACGCTCCGGCTCCGGCCGCGATCCCGGCCCCGGCGAGGCTGTCGGCCTCGCCGGGGGCGGTGACGGTGATCCGCCGGTGCAGCCAGTCGGGGGTGCGGTCGCTGGTCAGGTAGAGGCCCTCGCGGGTGAGGTGGCCCAGCAGGGCGCGCCGGTAGTGGTGGCCGAGGCCGTGGACGACGCCGCCGGTCAGCACCACCTCGTCCAGCTCGGGGTCGAGGCAGAGCGCGGTGCGCAGGACGGCCGCGACGGGGGCGGTCGCGGCGTCGAGCAGGTCGGCGGCGAGCGTGTCCGGCCCGGGGCGTCCGTCCTGCCCGTCCCTCCCGTCCTGGGCACGCTGCGCGCCGGTCCCGTCCTGCTCGTCCTGCTCGTCCAGGGCCCGGCGCAGTGCCGGCTCGAAGGCGGTGCCGCCGGCGGTGAGCCGACCGAGCCGGGAGGCCGCCCAACGGGCGGGCTCCCGGTGGGCGAGGGTGTCGGCCAGCCGGGCGATGCCGGGGCCGGAGGCGTAGGCGGCGAGGTGGCCGGGCCGGCCGCAGTCGCAGGTCAACTCCACGGTGCTGCCCAGGAGTTCGGCGTGCACCGGTAGGTGGCCGATCTCGCCCTGCAGTCCGCTGTCGTCGACCGGGATCCGGCGCTGCCGCTGGTCGAGCACCCGGCAGGCGATGCCGGAACTGATGGTCGCCAGCAGGACCTTGCGGTGGCCACTGCGCTCGGCGGCCGCGGCGGCGTGCAGCAGCGCGGCGGTGACGTCGTTGACGATGTGCCACCGGACGTCCGGGCGCCGGGCGGTCAGCGCGGCCCGCAGGTCGTACGGCTCGCTGTGCTCGCCCCACAGCGGGGCGGAGGCGTAGACGAGCCCGGAGCGGTGGTCGAGGGCCGCGCCGAAGGAGATGCCGACGACGGGGGCCGGGGTGTGCGGCACGCCGGCGCACAGCTGGCGGACCATCATGTCCTGGAGCTCGGCGACGGTGGCCGAGGGGAAGCGCTTGAAGCTGGGGGAGGGGTGCGTGGTGCGGGTCCCCAGCCCGCCCCGGCGCTGCCAGACGGCCCGGCGGATGTGGGTGCCGCCGACGTCGAAGACGGTGATGTCCGCAGGCGCCTGGCCGCCCGGCGAGGCGTCCGGCAGAGTGTCCCGGCCGCCGCCCGGCGAGGTGTCCGGAGAGGCGTCCGGCGAGGCCTGGGGCACGGTGCCCGCGCTCATACCGCCGCGCCGACGAGTTCGGCCCGCGCATCCGTCGTCCAGGCGCCGATGAACTCCAGGGCCCGGCCGAGCTCCGCCGGGGTGAGGTCGTTGGCGAAGACGACGGAGCCGATGCCCCGGGTGAGCGGGACGCGCTGGAGGCCGTCCCGGTGCTTGACCGCGTCGGCGAGCGCCTCCTCCAGCAGCTCCTGGGTGAAGATCGGGTGGGCGACGGGGAGTCGGAAGCCCTGGAGGAGTCTCAGTGCCCGGTCGGTGTCGTGCGCGGAGAGGTGGCCGCGGAGGTGGGCGAGGGCGAGGCAGATGGCCATGTCGACGGCGACGGCCTCGCCGTGCAGCAGGGGCGGGTCGGCGCGCAGTTCCAGGGAGGGGCTGAACGTGTGGCCGTAGTCGACGGAACGTTCCAAAACCTGTTCCCAGAGGTTGGGTTCCAGTTCGTCGAGCATCCCGGAGATGGCCCGGGACAGCACCTCGCTGACCGCCGAGCCGCAGCCGCCCAGGGTCTCGGGGGTGATGTCGCCGACGGTGGCCTCCAGCAGGTCGAACAGGACGGCGTCCTTGACCAGCGCCATCTTGATCACCTCGGCGATGCCGTTGGCGACGTGCCGGGGGTCGATGGTGCGCAGGAAGTGCGGTTCGATCAGGGCGAGTTCGGGGGCGAAGTAGGCGCCCAGGCGGTTCTTGTGGTGGCCGTGGTTGATTCCGGTCTTCACGCCGATGCCGGCGTCGATCTGGCCGACCAGCGTGGTGGGGACGCGGATGTAGGGCACGCCGCGGCGGTACATGCTCGCCGCGAAGCCGACGATGTCGAGGACGACGCCGCCGCCGACGGCGACGACCTTCTCGGCGCGGCGCAGGATGCCCATCCGGGACATGGCCTCGGTGACGAGGACGGCCTGCTCCAGGGACTTGGCGTCCTCGTCGCCCTGGACGACCTGCCAGGTCGCGTCGATCAGCCAGCGGTCGAAGTACGCGGCGAAGCGCTCGTGGTAGAGCGCGTCGACGGCGGAGTCGATCGCGAGCAGGCAGCGGAAGGGCCTGCCGTGGCCGCCGCCGACGGCGCGGGCGAGGGTGGGGTCGTCGAGGTCGAGCAGTCCGCGCACCATGCTGACGCTGTAGGCGATGGGTTGCTCGGCCCGGACGTTCCAGTGTAGGCCGGGCGGCTTGGGGAGATCCGCTACCGGGTTCAGGCCGGTCGGGCGGTGGTGCGTGGTCGGGCCGGGGAGTGGGGTACCGGACATGACGAAACCTCCGTGAGCGTCCTCGAGCGGGGGAGTGGGCGGTGGGAACGAGTCGACCGTCCGCCTGTTGTCGGCCTCGAACGCTAGTGCTCGATCCGTATACACGGCAACGTGATGGCGGTCACAGTAGATGCATTCGAATGCATATTTCTGGACTGTTACTTCGCATGGAGTCCTGTTGCGGGGAGGTGAAGCGGCATGAAGCGGCCCCGGTCGCGGGCGGTGGCCTGCGACCGGGGCCGGTGCGGGGAGGGGGTGCTCAGTCGATCGGCACCGCGGGCGCGTACCGCAGCCGGGCGACGAGCGAGGCGGTGGAGTCGCTCAGGGCGGCCGAGTCGAGCGCCTCGGCGAGGGCCTTGCGCAGGGTCTGCTCGGCCTCCCCGGCCAGCCGCCGGCCGGCCTCGGTGATCCGCACGTCCACCCCGCGCTTGTCGTCCAGGGCGCTGCGCCGCACCACCCACTCGGCGTCCTCCAGGCGGGCGGTCATCCGGCTGACCGAGGGCTGGTTGGCGCCCAGGGTCTTCACCAGGTCCGACATCCGCAGGGTGCCGTCGCGCTGCTCGGCGAGCGAGAGCAGGAGCAGCAACTCGTTCATGGAGACCCCGTGGCTGCGGGTCAGCCGCCTGCCCGCGGTCGCGTTGACCTGCTCCATCAGGCGGGTGAGCTGTCGCCAGATGGCGATCTCGTCCCGCCCGCTCCCCGGTCCCCATGTCTCCATCGACGCGGCCCCTCACTGAGTCCTTCGGAACGTTCTGCTTGTCCGTCCGCCACTGTTTTCCAGCGTAACTCTTTGCGGCAGTTGACCACCCAGGCACGTTCGTCCATTATCTATATGCAATCGCATACATCATCCTTGAACCTGGCTCCCTACGAAAGGCTTGGGTCGCCATGCCACTGCCCCTCCTGGCCCTGATGCTCGGAGTGTTCTGCGTCGGCACCGCCGAGGTCGTCATCGCGGGGATCCTGCCCGAGATGTCCGCCGATCTGGACGTGACCATCCCGACCGCCGGCCTGCTGGTCACCGGTTACGCGCTGGGGGTGACGATCGGGGGGCCGATCATCACCCTGCTGACCACCAAGTGGTCCCGCAAGGGGCTGCTGCTCACCCTGATGGGCGTCTTCATCGTCGGCAACGTCATCGCCGTGCTCGCCCCCAACTACCCCACGCTGATGGGCGCGCGCATCTTCACCTCGCTCAGCCACGGCACCTTCGCCGCCGTCGCCTGGCACGTCGCCGCCCTGATGTCCCCGCCGGACAAGCAGGCCACCGCGATGGCCAAGATCGCGCTCGGCTTCAACTTCGCCAACGTGCTCGGCTCCCCGATCGGCACCTTCATCGGACAGCACTTCGGCTGGCGGGCCACCTTCGGCTACGTCACCGGCTTCGCCGTGCTGTGCCTGCTGCTGATCGTCAGGTTCGTGCCCGGCGCGCTGTCCACCGAGGGCGAGGGGGGCGCGGAGGGGAGCCTGTCGCTGCGCGAACAGATGAAGGTGTTCCGCAAGGGGAGTCTGCAACTGTCCATGCTGATCACCGTGTTGGCCCAGGGGGCGGTCTTCACCACCTCCACCTACCTGGCCCCGCTGCTGCGCGACATCGGCCACTTCGCGCCCGCCATGGTCGGCATCCTGCTGATCGTCTTCGGCATCGGCTCCGTCCTCGGCAACATCCTGGGCGGCAGGGCCGCCGACGCCAACGTGATGCGCGGCGTGCTGCGCGCCCAGAGCGCCCTGCTGGTCGCCCTGCTGCTGTTCTGGCTCGCCGCGCCCCACCAGGTCCCGGCCGCGATCGCGCTGTTCCTGTTCGGCGCCGCGGGCTTCTCCATCATCCCGGCGCTCCAGGCACGGATCCTCGCGGTGGCCGCCGCCGCGCCCGCCCTCGCCCTCTCGGCCAACGTCTCCGCGTTCAACCTGGGCAACGGGCTCGGCGCCTGGCTCGGCGGCGCGACCATCGACCTCGGCTACGACGCCCGGGCCGTCACCCTCACCGCCGCCCTCGCCACGGCGGTCGCCCTGACCCTCTCGGTGCTGATGTGGGCCCGCGGCCGCCGCGAGGCGCCGGAGCCCGCCGCCGCCGCGCCCGCCGCCCGCGCGGACGGCGTGGACGCCGAACTGGCCCGGAAGGCCTGACCCCCGGAGCCCGGACTCCCCGCCGCCGCGCCGCCCGCCGTCCCACCGGCGGGCGGCGCGGCGGCGGTTTTCGGTCACCCCGGGCGAAGGGGAAATAGGCTTGCCGCCATGACCGTTCGCGCTGGTGTGGACACGATCTTCACTCGACCCGCGGAGCCCGACACCCGGCGCCGGACCGCCCGCCGTACGCAGTCCGATCGCACCCTGTCCGATCGTGCCCCGTCCGGTCGCACCCCGTCCGTCCGCCCGCCGGGCACCACGGACCCCGGACCGACGGCCGGCGGCGTCCTGGACGAGCTGTCCGAGGTGCTCTTCGCCCCGCTGCCGCGCAGCGACCAGCGCGCCAAGGGCGCCCTCTACCTGCGCGGGCTGATCGCGGCGGAGGGCCGCAAGTCGATCCGGAACATCGCCGCCCAGGTCGGCGGCCCCGAACTCGCCCAGAGCCTGCACCACTTCATCGCCGCGTCCACCTGGGACTGGGAGCCGGTCAGCAGGGCGCTGCAGCGCCACGCCGACAACGAACTGCGCTTCACCGCCTGGGTGGTGCAGGCGCTGCCGGTCCCCCGGAAGGGCCGGCAGGCGATCGGCATGTGGGGCGTGGCCAGCGACGTCACGGTGCCGGTCAGGTGGCACCTGGTGCCGTTCGGCCAGGCGGCGGCCGGGTGCGTCGCGGCGGCCGCCCGGGTGTGCGACCCGAGCACGATCGGGCCCCGCCCGGTCGTCCTGGACCTCCCGGGGGCCGAGCTGGGGCCGGTCTTCGACCGTTACGCGCGGGCGGGCGCGCCGTTGCTGTCCGCCGTCCCCGCCACCCTGCCGGTGCTGGACCAGGGGGCGGGCCGCGGTGCGGGCCGGGGCGGCCGCTCGCTGCCCGCCGGCCGGGTGCTGCAACTGCACCGGATGCTCCGCCGGCCGGTGGAGTGGACGGACCCGGCGACGGGCGCCGTGCGCCGGAGCCTGGTCGGCGGCGTGCCGGTGGAGTGGGCCGGGCTGCCGCTGCTGCTGCTGGGGCAGTGGGACGCCGGGCAGGAGCAGCCGGTCGGCTGCTGGCTGACGAACCTGACGGCGACGCCGCTCGGGGTGCTGCTGCGGCTGGCGAAGCTCCCGCGGCGGGTCGAGCAGGACTTCGCCGGTTCCGCCTCGCACGTCGGGGCCCTGGACGACTACGAGGGGCGCGGTGCCGACGGCTGGCACCGCCACATGACCCTGGCGGCCGCCGCGCACGTGGCCCAGGTGGTGGCCGCGGCGCGGGCCCGGGTCCGTCCGTGGACCCACTGCATGGTGTCGATGGAGCGGATGGGCCGCTCGTTCTGAGCGTACGGAGCGGGAGCCACGGCGCACCGACCACGCAAATCGGACATCGCCCGTTTCAAACCTCGGAGTTCGTCCTGTGTCACCTCGGCGGGAGGTTCTGACACAGGCAACGTGACCGCATCGCCCGGTCCGTCCCCCCGGAGCCATCATCGGAAGCATGCGAATTCTGGTTGCCGGCGGTGGTGTCAGCGGTCTGGCCACGGCGGTTGCGCTGGGGGCGCGCGGCCATCACGTCCTCGTCCTGGAGCAGCGGCCGGTGCTCACCGGGGACGGGGCGGGCGTCCGGCTGGCGCCGCCCGCGTTCCGGCTGCTGGACCGGCTCGGCATCGGCGACGCCGTCCGCGAACGGTCCCTGGTGATCGACGAGTTCCGAGTGATGGACGGCGCGACCGGGGAGCCGGTGAGCGCGATCGCCCTGCCCGCCCGGCACGGCGACGGCCGCCCGACGCACGCGACGGCCCACCGGCTGGACGTCTACGAGCCGCTGCTGGAGGCCTGCTGGGAGCTGGAGTCCGTCCAACTGCTCGCGGACAGCCGGGTGGTCGGCTACACCGAGCACGGCGAGTCGGTGGTCGCGACGCTCGCCGACGGACGCAGCGTCACCGGCGACGCCCTGATCCTCTCCGGCACGGCCCGCTCGGTCGTCCGCCGGGACCCTCGGTGGGCCGACCGCACCCCGCGGTCGCGGCTCGCGGTCTACCACACCGTTCTCCCGATGGAACTGGTCGCGGACCGCTGGCAGGACGGCGCCGCCACCAGCTGGGTCGGCGCGCAGTGGCAGGTGGCGCACTTCCCGCTGCCCGACTCCCGTTACCTCAGCCTCTCCGCGACCCGCCACCGGTACGGCGGAGCCGACCTGGACGGCACCCGGGTCGACCTGGAGCAGGTGCTCGCGGCCTTCCCGGAGATCGGCTACGCCGCCCGCAACGTGCTGACCATGGGCCGGGACTGGCGCGCCTGGACCGTCCCCGACCGGGCCGCCGGGGCGGGCCGGGTCCGCGGCCGGGTCGCCCTGGTGGGCGAGCGCGCCGAAGCATCCGGCCCGCTGGAGGACCCGGGCGGCCTGCGGCACGCGCTGGAGGACGCCGTCGACCTGGGCACGGGCTGGGACGCCTCGGCGGGCGACGCGCTCCGCTGGCTCGCCGACTTCGACGCCCGCCGCACCGCGCCGGCCCCGGAGGTCCCGACCGGCTGCGGCGGCGGGCTGCGCTGACCGTGCCGCCACCGGAACGGCGCCCCGGCCCCGGGTGAGCGTCAACTCACCGTGCCGGAGAGCCGGTTCCCCCCGCTCAGCGGTGCCAGGCCGGGTCGGTCACGATCGCCTTCAACCGGTCGGTGTCGAGCGCCGGATCGCCCCGGCGGTAGGTGTAGGAGTTCTCGCCGTTGCCCTCCGAGATCTGCACCCGGCTGCCGTCCGGGTAGTGCACGGCGGCCAGCCAGTGCAGCACCGGGTCGGTCGCGGTCTTCCCGTTGCCGAAGCGGTTGGTGACGACGACCGCCCCGTCCGGCCGCTTCTCCCGCACCTCCAGCGGGGTCGGCAGGTCGCCGCCCATTCCGGCGAACTCGTCGCGGCCGCGCTGGGACGGCGGGTCCGCGTTGACCACCAGTCGGCTGGTGCGGCCCTCGAAGGTGAGGATGAGCGCGCCGTGCTCCGGGTCCTGGCTCTGCACCTCGGCCCCGGCGGGCAGCAGCGGGACGAGCTTCGCGAGCAGGCCCGGGCCGGCGGGAGTGGTGGCGGTCGGTGCGGGCGTCAGGCCGGCGGCGGGCCCCGGGGTGCCGTCGGCCGGGCGGAGGGTGGCGAAGATCCGGTCCCAGGCCGGGGAGGTCACCAGGGCCGTCAGCTGGGCGGCGTCGAGCGGCGGGTTCGGCCGGTTCGCCGTGGCGGGCTGCCCGTTGTACTCGGTGAACTCGATCCGCCGGCCGTCCGGGGCCGCCCAGGTGACCCGCCATTCCCGGCCGTTCTCGGGGTGCAGGCTGCGCAGCTTGTCGATCACCAGGACCGAGCCGTCCGGCCGGACCGTCCGGTCGCAGGAGTCCTGCGGCATGTCGGTCGGGTCCATGCAGACCGCGCTCACCTCGGGCTTGAAGTCCGTCCGTTGGGCGCTGAACATGAGGATGCTCGCTCCCGCGCCGTCGTCGAACAGCAGGGTGGTGCCGGTCCGGTGCGGGTCGGCGATCCCGCGCGAGCGGTCGGTGAGGCCCGTCACCGTGCCCTTCGGCAGCAGCTCGGTGAACAGCGCGTTCAGCTCCTGGTCGGACAGCGTCGGCAGGGCGGGGCCCGGCGGGCCGACCGGGCCGACCGGGCCGGAGGTGCCGCCGCGGACGGCCGCGAAGCCGCCGGCCCCGGCCAGCACCAGCACCGCGAGGCCGCTCGCGAGGACGGCCCGGCGGTTGCGCCGCCGTCGGCGGCCGCGCTGCTCGGCCTGCGCGGCCAGGGCGTGGTGCACCGGCTCGGGGGCCAGCTCGGCGGCGCCGCGCAGGGCGCGGGCGAAGCCGTCGGTCAACGCGTCCGCGAATGCGTCGTCGTCACTGGGCATGGCGCAGCACCGCCTTCCGGGAGGGGCCGTCGGGGCCGGTCTTCGTGCGGGATCCGTCCGTCGCCGTCCTGCTTCCTGTCGCTGTTGATCCGCTCAGGACCGCGTCGAGGTCCTCGCCCAGCACGGCGCGCAGCCGCGCGAGGGCCCGCCGGGAGCGGGTGCGGACGGCGGCACTGCTCAGCCGCAGCACGGCGGCGGTCACCTCGACGCTGCGGTCCTCCCAGAAGCGCAGCACCAGCACCGCGCGGTCCGGGGCGGGGAGTTCGGCGAGGGCGCGTAGCAGGGTCAGCCGCAGCGCCGGGTCCGGGTCGTCGACGCCGACCTCGGGGAACTCGTCGGTGACGCGCTCGGAGGCGCTGCGCTTGCGCCGGTAGG
The DNA here is from genome assembly GCF_042896295.1 of Kitasatospora sp. NPDC001309. Taxonomy (NCBI): domain Bacteria; kingdom Bacillati; phylum Actinomycetota; class Actinomycetes; order Kitasatosporales; family Streptomycetaceae; genus Kitasatospora; species Kitasatospora sp. NPDC001309. The sequence continues at coordinate 140,333 of NZ_JBIAXC010000011.1, forward strand.
AGAGGAAGGTGTTGACCAGGACGGTCTGGGCGTAGCCGCTGGGGTTGTCCAGCCGGGATATCCGCCGCCACTTGAAGTAGATCCGGCCGAGGGCCTCCTGCACCAGGTCCTCGGCGAGGTGGGCGTCACCGCCGGTGAGCAGGAAGGCGGTGCGCAGCAGGTGCCGGGCGCGGGCGGCGACGAAGTCCGGGAACTCCGGCCAGGGTGGTTCGGGCGACGCTGCCGCACGCGATTCTTGATCCATACCTTGGTAACGCGGTGGGCCCGGCATCGTGTGACAGTCCGTTCGCCGGGGGTTCGTCAGGCCTTCGTCGGAGCGCCGTCGGAGCGCCGGCCGGGCGCCGTCAGGGCGCCGGGCTCGGCTGCCGGGCCCGGCGGGAGCCTACCCGGGGCAGGGCGGCGGTGCCGAGGGCGAGCCAGCCGGCGGCGAGCAGCCAGCCGCCGAGGACGTCCAGGGGCCAGTGCACGCCGAGGTAGATCCGGCTGAGACCGACGGCCGCCGCGAACAGCAGGGCGCCCGCGACGGCGGCCCTGGTGGCGGCCGGGTGGGCGCGGGTCACGGCGAGGGCGAGCAGGCCGGCGCAGAGCGCGGAGGTGAAGGAGTGGCCGGACGGGAAGGAGAAGCCGGAGGCGGCGGTGGCCCAGTCGGCGTGCGGTGGGCGGGGGCGGGCGCAGGCCGCCATGAGGCCGTAGCGCAGCAGTTGGCCGGCGAGCAGCCAGAGCAGCGGGGCGAGCAGCAGCAGGACGGCCCGGCGGGTGGGGCGCGGGGCGGGCAGGGCCCGGACGGTGACGGCGCCGGCGGCCAGGGCGAGCAGGTAGGGCACCGCGCCGGTGCCGAGCGAGGTGACCGCCGCGGCGGCCGTCCGGGCGGCGGACGGCCGGTGGGCGGTGCTCCAGTCGGCGGCGTCCCGCTCGAAGCCGTACGGTGCCCAGCCGTGCTCGGCCAGCAGGGCCGCCAGGGCCGCGAACAACAGCAGCGCGGCCGCGGCCGCGGCCGCCCACCGGCGGGGCCGGGCGGTCGGCGGGTGGTCCATCGTGGCGGGCGCCCTTCCTCGGGAGACGGGGGTGCGGGCTCGCGCCCCGCGGCCGGGGCGGTCAGCCCGCCGCCATCGGACGGTACATGCCGATCGAGTCGTGGGTCGCGGTGTCCTTGAAGCCGAACCGCTCGTAGAGGAGGCGTGCGGGCCCGTCCGCGATCAGCGAGACGTAGGCGGTGGCGGGTGCCCGGCGGTCCAGTTCCTCGGTGAGGGCGGCCATGATGCGCTTGCCGAGGCCGCGGCCCTGGTGGGCCGGGTGGACGCAGATGTCGACGATCTGGAACGCGGTGCCGCCGTCGCCGATGATCCGGCCCATGCCGATCGGCTCGCCCTCGTGGTGCAGGACCACGCCGTACCAGGTGTTGGGCAGGCCGATCGCGACGTCCTCGGGGGCCCGGTCGGAGAGGCCCGCGTCGGTGCGCAGGCGGCGGAAGACCTCGACGGTGGGGACACCCGGGCGCAGCTCGTAAGGGTCATTCTTGCTTGTCATGCATTACATCGTACAGGTCGGGTGCGACGGGTCCCCCTCCCGGCGCGCGTGCCCGAACCCTCCGGTCCGCCGCTGCCCGTCCGCACGGCGATCATCCTTGACGGAGCGTCGGCGGGTGGCGGAAAGCCCGGATCCGGCACCTCGGGGAGCCGGATCCGGGCCCCGGAGACCCCGGGGGGGGGGGGAGGTGCCCGGAGGTGGTCGGAGGGCTCGCCGTACCATGTCCGACCTGTGGGTTTCGTCAGGGCGTGGAGGGGACGGGCGGGTGGCCAGGGTCGAGTGGGCCGGTGGGCTGGGACGGCTGGTGGGCGCGGCGGCCGAGCTGGGGGAGGCGGGCCGGCAGGCGGTGCTGCGCGGCGGGCGGTCCGCGGCGGGCGGGCGCTGGGCGCTGGCGGCTCTGGGCTCGGTGGCCCCGCCTCCGGTGCCGGCCACCGAGCCGTGGAAGCTCGCGCTGGGCACGCTGATCGGCCGTCACCCCCGGACGCCGGCCGTGGCGCACAAGCTGCTCGGGCTGCTCGACGGCTACGGCGCGGTGCACCTGGGGCCGGTGCGGGTCGGTTTCGACGGTGAGGAGGTCGAGTGGGACAAGGTCGTCGAGATCCGTACCCGCAACGCCTTCGAGGTGCTGACCACCAGTGCCCTGGAGCAGGACGTGGACCGGATCCGCGAGTTCCTCCCGCCGGTGCCCGGCCGCAAGTGGGCGGTCACCAAGGCGGGTGAGGCGCTGGCCACGGTCGTCCTCGCGGCGCTCGAACGCGGCTCGGTCGACCAGCGGCTGGACGAACTGACCGTTCCGGCCCAGATCGTCCACCGCGGCCTGCTCGGCCGGCCGCGCACCCTGGACGCGGGCTGCTTCGCCGCCGCCGCGCTGGTGATCGTCGGTCAGGCCGGGGAGAGCCTGATCGCGACCGCCCGGCAGCGGGGCATCCCGGTCCGGCCCGCCGAGGCCGTGACCGAGGCGGACCGGGCGGAGCACGTCGCGGTGCTGCGCGAGCGCACCGACGCCGTCGCCCGGCTGCTGGGCCGGATCGAGCAGGGCGATCCGGAGCAGTCGGGGCGGCCGGAGCAGTTCGATCGCCCCGAGCAGCCGGGGGAGCTGCCCGCGGTCTCCCTGGACAAGGCTCCCGCGGCCGCGGCCCCGGGCCTGTCCGATCCACAGCCCCGCCCGGCGGGATGATTCGACTCTTGGACGGTGTTGCGGCGACGGTGGGGGAGGAGCCCGAGGCGGCGGAAGCGATGGCGGTGACCGGGACGGTGTTCCGTGGCGAGGAGCTGCCCGCGAGCGAACGCTTCGACTGCTGGCGGGAGTTGCTGGAACGGACCCGGGCCTGCGAGGCGACCAGCGCCCACGCCGGCGACTTCCGGGCGGAGCTGCGGCGGGCCGAGCTGGGCGAGGTGGTCCTGCTCGGGACGTCGTTCCCGTCGGTGCGCTTCCGGCGGACGGAGCGCATGGTGCGCCGGGCCGACACGGGCGTCTACCACCTGTCGTTCCTCCAGCAGGGCACCATGGCGCTGACCCGCGGGGCCGGCCGGACGGAGACCCTCGGGCCGGGCTCCCTGCACCTGGTGGACAGCTCGCACCCGTACGACCTGCGGACCTTCGGCGGCCCGACCGACGGGGGCACCGTCCCCCGGCTCTCCGGGGTCGGCGTCGACTTCCCGGCCGAACTGCTGCCGCTGCCGCCGCACCGGCTGCGCGACCTGCTCGGCCGCGCCTTCTCCGCCCGGGAGGGCTCGGCGGCGCTGCTGTCGCAGTTCCTGGTCGGGCTGGACCGGCAGGCGACGGCGCTGCGGCCGGCCGAGGCGGCCCGGCTGGGGACGATCGTGGTCGACCTGGTCGCCGCCTGGGTCGCCGGGGAGCTGGAGGCCGAGGCCGCCGTCCCGGAGGAGACCCGGCACCGGGCTCTCGCCGAGGCGGTGCGCGCCTTCGTCCGGCGCAACCTCCAGGACCCCGACCTCACCCCCGCGACGATCGCCGCCGCCCACCACGTCTCCGTCAGCCACCTGCACCGGGTCTTCACCCGGGAGGCGCCGGACGGCGAGACCCTCGCCGCCTGGATCCGCGGCCAACGCCTGGACCGCGCCCGCCGCGACCTCGCCGACCCCGCCCAGCGCACCACCGCCGTCCAGGCCGTCGCGGCCCGCTGGGGCTTTCCCCGCGCGGACGATTTCAGCCGGGCCTTCCGGGCCGCGTACGGGCTCCCGCCCCGTGAGCACCGCTCCCGGGCGCTGGCCGAACGGGCGGCCGAGGGCGGGTGAGCCCGGCTGGGCCGGGTGCGGCCGCGCGCGGTGGGGTGCCGCCGGGTGGGCCGGGTGCGGCCGGACGGTCGGCGGGCCCGGTGGTGCTACTCGGAGCGAGCGGGCCGTCGGGGTGCCCGGTGGTGGTGGCCGGAGGAACCCTGGCCGTCACGGTCGGTGGCCGTCCGGCCGCCGCCACCGGTGCTCCGACCGCCGCCGGTGCCGCGGGCGCTGCCGGAGCCGGGGGAAGGACGGCCGCGTCGGCCGTGACCCGCCGACGGGCCGCGGCGCGACCGCTCGACCACGGGGTCGGGCACGGTGACGGGCACGCCGCTGGGCACCCGGGCCCCGGTGATCCGGGCCAGGTCCTCGTCACCGGCGGTGACCCTGGTGGTGACGGGCGTGATCCCGGCGGTGCTCATCATCCGGACCGTCCCGCGGCGCTGCTTGGGCAGCACCAGCGTGACGACGGTGCCGGACTCCCCGGCCCGGGCCGTGCGCCCGCCCCGGTGCAGGTAGTCCTTGTGGTCGGTCGGCGGCTCCAGGTTGACGACGAGGTCGAGGCCGTCGATGTGGATGCCCCGGGCGGCGACGTTGGTCGCGATCAGCGCGGTCACCTGGCCGGTGCGGAACTGCTCCAGGGTGCGGGTGCGCTGCGCCTGGAGCTTGCCGCCGTGCAGGGCCGCGGCCCGCACCCCGGTCGCCAGCAGCTCCTCCACCAGCCGGTCCGCGCCGTGCTTGGTCTCGGTGAACATGATCACCCGGCCGTCGCGGGAGGCGATGTGGGCGATCGTGGCGCCCTTGTCGTAGTTCTGCACGTGCAGCACGTGGTGCTCCATCGTGCCGACCGCCCCCGCGGCCGGGTCGACCGAGTGGGTGACCGGGTCCGTCAGGAAGCGTCGCACCAGGCCGTCGACCCCGCGGTCCAGGGTCGCGGAGAACAGCATCGTCTGGCCGCCCCGGTCGATCTGGTCGAGGATCTCGGTGACCTGCGGCAGGAAGCCCATGTCGGCCATCTGGTCGGCCTCGTCGAGCACCGTGATGCCGACCTGGTCCAGTCGGCACTCGCCGCGCAGGACGAGGTCCTTGAGCCGGCCGGGGGTGGCCACCACGATCTCCGCCCCCCGGTTCAGCATCCAGGCCTGGCGGCTGAGCGAGGTCCCGCCGACCACGGTCGCCGTTCGCAGCCGCAGGGCGCGGGCGTACGGGGTGAGGGCCTCGGTGACCTGCTGGGCGAGCTCGCGGGTGGGGACCAGCACCAGGACCAGCGGACAGCCCGGCTCGGCCCGGCGCCCGGCGGTGCGGGCGAGCGCGGCGAGGCCGTACGCGAGGGTCTTGCCGGAGCCGGTACGGCCCCGGCCGAGGACGTCGCGGCCGGCCAGCGAGTTGGGCAGCGTCGCGCCCTGGATCGGGAACGGCGTGGTGACGCCCTGGCGGGTCAGCGTCGACAGCAGCGGCTGGGGCAGGTCCAGCTCGGTGAAGGACTCGACCGCCGGCAGCGCCGGGGTGGAGCTCTCCGGAAGTGCGAACTCGCCCTGTCCGGCGGGGCTTTGGGGGGTGTTCCGGCCGACGGGGCGGCGGCCCCGGAAGGGCCGGCCGGCGGAGCGGGAAGCGGTGGTGGGGCGGACGTCTGCGTCTCGGTAGGAGGAGCGACCGGAGCGGGTCATGCGGGAACCTTCCTCAGGGCGGCACGTCACGAGGAAGGCTCCGGTGGCGCGGGGCGCAGGGGAGACCGCAGGGAACGGGCCGGAAGTGTGACGGGCGGAGCGTGGACGGTCGGACCGTGCGGGGTACGTCACCGCAGTCGGCCCGCACCGCGGAGGGGCGGGCGCGCAGAACCTCGAACCGTGGGCGTTCGCGGCGGGGAACGCCGAGGGGCCCGCCCCGGGCATGTGCGCGGTGCGGGCCCCTCACCACCAGGCGAGTGCCGTGGCGGGTGAACTACAGCGGGCGAATGTTCTCGGCCTGCGGGCCCTTCTGGCCCTGCGTCACGTCGAACTCGACCTTCTGGCCCTCAAGCAGCTCACGGAAGCCATTGGCGTTGATGTTCGAGTAGTGGGCGAAGACGTCCGGGCCGCCACCCTCCTGCTCGATGAAGCCGAAGCCCTTCTCCGAGTTGAACCACTTCACAGTGCCATTAGCCATTAAAAGTCTCCTTCAAGGGACTGTCCGAGAGCACGCACGGTGCGTGCTTCGAGTCACCGCATGAAGTGCCCACCGGGGAAGAGCCGGGGAACGAAAAATGCGCCTGCAAGATCAGCAGGCGCACACAAAGTTCATGGGAACCACTACTGCAACTAAGTCGACTGTAGCAGGCTGCTGCCCCCGATGGCGGTACTTTTCGGGACGACGTCGAAATCGTGACGTCGAAATGGGCCCGAACCCGTGCTGCCGCGGCGCATACTGAATGACAAATGACGAATTTTTCAGCAGGTCGCCGCCCCCTGCCCACCAGCCCCTTCAAGCCCCGGACCGAGGCGCCGCGCAAGCACTTCGCCGTCGGGGACCGGGTCACCCACGACGGGTTCGGCCTCGGCCGGGTCATCGCCGTCGAGGGTGACGGAGACATCGCGGTGCTCGTCGACTTCGGATCGCGCCAGGAGCGCATCACCCAGCCGTACACCGCGATGTTCCGGCTCTGACCCCGGCACTCCGCCCCCGACGACGGTGCCGCCGGGCCCGCCCGGTCACCCGACGTCGCGGGCGGCGCTGCCGAGCGCCTCCAGGTTCCAGGTGATGATCCGACGGGGGTGCACCCGGACGATGTCCTTGCTGAACCGGTCGGGCGCCACCGGTGGCACGTCCACGGCCAGTACGTCCGCCCGGCCCCTGATCTCGATGCCGCGCCCCCAGCCGGCGGTGACCGGGTGGTCGGCCGGAGCCATGTCGTCCACCAGCACGGACACCTCGGGACGCGCCTGGGCGTTGCGGTACTTCCGGCTGCGGGCCATCCCGGGCCCGCCGATGTCGATGGTGCCGTCCTCGTTGAGCCGGAAGCCCACCGGGCGGACCTGTGGGCTGCCGTCGGGGCCGAGGGTGGCCAGGCGGGCCAGCAGCTGGGTGGAGAGGTACGCGCGCTCCGTCGTGGTGAAGATCATGCGAATCACCGTAGGAGCTGGAGCGCCCTTGAGGTCAAGACCCCCGAAGGCCCGGGTCCGCCGGACCCCCGACCGCGGCCCGCTGCCGGCCCGGTCGTAGCCTGAGCGGCGCAAGCCCGCATCTCAACTTTCAGGGGGAAAGCATGCGTTGGCGCACCTTGGCGACCGCCGCCCTGCTCGCCGCGGTCACCGCGACGGGTCTGGGCGCGCCCGCCGCGAGCGCGGCCGGGCCGGGGGAGCCGGGAGGGCTCGTCCCCGCCGCCGACCGCGAGGTCACTTTCACCGCGGACGGCACCACGGCCTACGGCACCCTGCACGTCCCCGCCCACCGGGCCGGGCAGCGGCTGCCCGCCGCGCTGCTGCTGCCCGGCAGCGGCGCGACCGACCGCAACGGCGACGAGCCGCCCGCGCTCACCCCGGGCACCCTGGCCGCCGTCGCCGGCACCCTGGGCACGGACGGGGTGATGACCCTGCGCTTCGACAAGTACTTCACCGGTCGCACCGGCGCCGGCGCCTACCAGGGCGACCCCGGCCGGCTCGACCTGCCCGCCTTCACCCGCCAGGCGGCCGCGGCCTACACCACCCTGCGGGACCAGCCGGAGGCCGACCGGCGCGCGCTCCTGGTGGTGGGCCACAGCGAAGGCGGGCTCCAGGCGCTGCTGGTCGCCCGTACGGTCCGGCCCGCGCCGGCCGGCCTGGCGCTGCTGGCCCCGCAGGACGAGCGGTTGCTGGACCTGCTGACCGCCCAGCTCGGTGACCAGCTCGACCAGGCGGTCGCGGCCGGACAGCTCACCGAGGAGGTGGCGCGAGCGAACAAGGCGGGGGTGGCCGCCGCCGTCGCCGACTTCCGGGCGGGCCGGCCCACCGACACCGGTGCCCTGCTGCCGCCGCTGGCCGGGCTGCTGAACGCGCTGTTCGGCCCGAACAACGCCCGCTTCGTCCGCAGCGACGACGCGGTCTACCCGCCGGACGCCGCCCGGGCGGTGCGCCCCGGAACCAGGGTGACCGTCACCTGCGGCACCGCCGACACCAACGTGCCCTGCGCGACCGTGCCGCCGCTGCTCGGCGCCCTGGGCCGGGCGCACACCACCGGCCCGGGCCTGCGCACCCTGGACGGCGTGGACCACTTCCTCCACCCGGCGGGCACTCCGGTGAACGACCACGCGCTGGCCCCGGCGGTGGAGGCCGCGCTGCACGAGTTCGCCCGCCCCTGGAAGCGCTGAGCCCGGTCCGGCCGCTCGGCGGCGCCGGCCGTTCCGAGCGGCCCCGCAGGGGGTCCCCGCGGGGGGTCCCCGCGGGGGCGGGGTCAGCTCGGGCGGCTGGCGGCCAGCAGGTCGCGCAGGAGCGGCAGCAGCTCCTCCGGGTCGGCCGCCGCGAGTTCGCTGAACGCCCCGCTGGAGCGGGCCAGCACGATGCCGGCGAAGGCGGCCGCGGCGAGCTCGGCCCGCAGTTGCGGCCGGTCCACCCCCTCGGCGGTGAAGCGCTCGCGCAGCGGGTCCACCATCCGCCCGTACAGGTAGGCGCGGGAGGCCTGCTGCACCTCGGTGTTGTCGCCGGGCTGCACCGCGGCCTGGAAGGACGGGCCGGGGCCGCGCTGGGTGAGCCGCACCAGCAGGGTGCGCAGCCGTTCCTCCTCCAGCAGGTCGGCAGGGGGCTCGTTGCCGAGTTCGAGCTGGACGGTGGCCAGGTAGAGCTGGGTCTTGCCGCCGAAGTAGCGGGCGATCAACGCCGGGTCGACACCGGCCCGTTCGCCGATCTCCCGGGTGGTGGTGCGCTCGTAGCCGCGTTCGGCGAAGAGCTCCAGGGCCGCCTGGATCAGCAGTTCGCGGCTGCGGGCGGCGTCCCGGCGGCGCGGGGGCGCGGGCCCGTCGGACGGCGCGGTCACCGTTCGGTCCCCGCCCGCAGCACGGGTACCTCGCCCTCGCCGGCCACGGCGTCGGCGATGCTCTCTTCCACCATCAGCTCCTCGTCCACTCGCACCCCGTTCCGGGCGGCGGCCGCGGCACTGACCCGCGGCAGGACGATCGTAGTCAGACCGATCACCACCCAGACCGCGCAGCCGATCAGCGCGGCGTCCCGGTAGCCGCTGTCGGCGGGCAGCAGCTGCCCGGGCGCGGTGTGGGCCTGGAGCACGGCGCCGCACAGGGCGCTGCCGGTGGAGTACCCGATGGTGCGCAGCAGTTGGTTGAAGCTGACCGCGCTGCCGACCTCCTGGGCGGGCACGGCGGCGACGATCAGACCCGGCATCACGGCGAAGGTGCAGCCCACCCCGAGCCCGGCGATCCCCATCACCACCAGGTGCTCCCACAGGTGGTCGCGGGCGAAGAGGAAGGCCAGCATCGAGACGAGCGAGACGGCGCAGCCGATCGGCAGGACGAGGGCGGAGGAGGTGCGCCGGGTGAGGACGGGCACCATCTTGCTGGACAGCAGGCTGACCGCGGAGAAGGGCAGCAGGACCAGCCCGGCCACCACGACGGAGGCGCCCAGGCCGTAGCCGGTGCCGGTCGGGGTCTGGACGTAGCGGATCACCAGGGAGATCAGCAGGTACATCCCGACGCCCGCGACCAGGCCGGCCACGTCGGCGCTCAGCACCACGGGGTTGCGCAGGCTGCGCAGGTCGACCAGCGGGTGGGCGGTGCGCAGCTCGTGCCGGACCCAGGCGGCGAGCAGCAGCACCGACAGCGCGGCCACCGTCCACAGCCGGCCGGAGGCCCAGCCCCAGCTCTCGCCCTCGCTGAGCACCAGCAGCAGTCCGACCAGGGCGAGGCTGAGCAGGACGGTGCCGGGCACGTCGAGCGGCCGTCGTTCGCGGTGCTTCGCCGCGGGCAGCACCAGGACGGCGAGCAGCAGGGCGAGGCCGCTGATCACGGCGCCGAACCAGAAGCCCGCGTGGATGCCGAAGGACTGGGCGATCAGCCCGGTGATCGGGTAGCCCAGGCCGACGCCCGCCACGGTGGTGATGGACAGCAGCGCGACCGCCGAGCGGGAGGCCGCGGCGGGCAGGGCGTCCCGGGCGGTGGCGATGGCCAGCGGGGTGAGGCCGACGCCTACGCCCTGGAGCGCGCGGCCGGCGATCAGCCACCAGAAACCCAGCGGCAGCGCGGCCAGCACGCTGCCGAGCACGACCACGGCGGCGGCCGCCAGGGTGACGGTACGGCGGTCGGGCCCGTCGCCGAGGCGGCCGAGCACCGGGGTGGCGATCGCGCCGACCAGCATGGTGATGGTCAGCGACCACTGGGCCTCGGCGAGCGAGACGTGGTCGACGGCGGCGATGGTCGGGATCATCGGGGCGCCGAGGCTGCTGATCACCGCCACCACGGCGCTGAGGAACACCAGGACGGGCACCAGGGCCCGCTCACGTCGCGTCGACAGGCCCGTCGGGGTCTCCATGGACGCGCCCTCCCTTGTCATAGATCGAGCGTTCGGACCGGGGGCGGTGCGCCGCCCCCGGGCACCCCGGGGCACGGCCGGCCGAGGGATGTCACCAGCCGATGTCATCAGTTGATGTCTTCACATGATGACATGCCCGGAAGGGGTGGCGGGAGAGGGGTCCGGGCCCGAGCAGCTGTGAACCGGGCCAGGGCCGTCCGGGTGATAGCCCGGTCGGGTCCCGGGCGGCTTCACCGGGAGCGCTCCGTACGGGTGGTTGGCTGTCCGGCGGGCTGCGGCCGACCGGTCGTCGTCGGCCGAACGGACCGTCGGCGCACGCCCGTTCCCTTCCCGGTGGCAGGCGGCCGACGAGCGGCGCCCCGCTGACTCCCCGGGCGACTGGAGGTGGTCGGTGGACACGGCGCGCAACGGTGACGAACCGCCGGGGAAGCGGCCCCGACGGCCCGCCGCCGCGCTGGGCGCCCTCGCCCGGGCCGTCGGACGCGGCGGCGCCGCGGTCACCGCCCGGCTGTCCGGCGCGGCGGCGGCACTCGCCGGGCGGCTCGACCGCCTGCCCGCGCCGCCCGGACCGTTCCGGCCCCGGTTCTGGCGCAGCCCGATCCGCGGGCCGTGGCTGACCTCGGTGTTCGGGCTGGTGCTGCTGCTCGGGATCCCGGTGCTCTTCGTGACCGGAGCCCTCTCGTACGCCGCCTACAACCCCGACCTCGACCCGCTCAACGACCAGACGCCGGACAAGGGCGTGCTCGGCTTCTACCTGTTCGACTGGCCCACCAGCCCGTCCTGGCTGTACCGGCTCACCCAGGGCGTGCACGTGACCCTCGGCGTGGTCCTGGTGCCGGTCCTGCTGGCCAAGTTGTGGTCGGTGATCCCCAAGCTGTTCGAGTGGCCGCCGGTGCGCGGCGCGGCCCACGCGCTGGAGCGGCTGTCGCTGCTGATGCTGGTCGGCGGCGCCGTCTTCGAGTTCGCCACCGGCATCCTCAACATCCAGCTCCACTACGTCTTCCCGGGGTCCTTCTACACCCTGCACTTCTACGGCGCGTGGGTGTTCATCGCCGCGTTCACCGTCCACGTCGCGCTCCGGCTGGGCCGGATGGTCCGCGCCCTGCGGTCCCGCTCGCTGCTGGTCGAGCTGCGCACCGGCCGGACCGGCACCCGGCCCGAACCCCCGGACGCCGACGGGCTGGTGGCGCCCGAGCCCGCCCCGCCGACGATCGCCCGCCGAGGGGCGCTCGCGCTGGTCGGGTCCGGCTCCCTGGCGCTGCTGGTGGTGACCGCGGGGCAGAGCATCGGCGGCCGGCTGCGGGGCACCGCCCTGCTGGCGCCGCACAACCGGGACCGGGACTCGGGGCCGAACGGCTTCCAGGTCAACAAGACCGCGGCCGCCGTCGGCGTCACGGCCGCGCTGGTCGGGCCGGACTGGCGGCTGGAGCTCCACGGCAGCGGGCCCGTCCGGGTGTTCACCCGGGAGCAGCTGCTCGCCCTGCCGCAGCGCTCGGCCCGGCTGCCGATCGCCTGCGTGGAGGGCTGGTCCACCGAGGACCAGCAGTGGAGCGGACTGCCGCTCGCCGACCTCGCCGCCCTGGCCGGACTGCCCGACGCCGCGAACGTCCTGGTGGAGTCGGTCCAGCCGCCCGGCCCGTACACCTCCGTGGTGCTGCGGGGCAACCAGATCCGCGACCCCCGCTCGCTGCTCGCCCTGCGCGTCAACGGCGCCGAGCTCTCGCTCGACCACGGCTACCCCGCGCGGATCATCGTCCCGGCCAACCCCGGTGTGAACAACACCAAATGGGTCGGCCGCCTGACCTTCCGGACGGGGCGGGCATGACCGGGCCGAGGAGCCGCCGGGCGGCCTTCACCCGCTGGTACGGCGCCGGACCGCTGCACCTGCTGGCGCTGCTCGCCTCCCTCGCCCTGACCGGCTACGCCGTCGAGCGGCTGGTGACGGTCCGGCCGCTCGCGGTGGCGGTCTGGTTCGTCGGCGCCGCCGTCGCCCACGACCTGATCCTGCTCCCGCTGTACTCGCTCGCCGACCTCTCGGCCCGGTCCGTGCTGCGCCACCGCGCCGCGCCGACGCCGACCGTCGGCTGGATCAACTTTCTGAGAGTCCCGGCGTTCCTCTCCGGTCTGCTACTGCTCGTCTGGTTCCCGCTGATCCTCGACCTCTCCGCGCCCTACCCGGGCGCCACCGGGCTCTCGGAGGGCGTCTACCTCGGCCGCTGGCTCGCCGTCACCGCCGCCCTGTTCGGGGCCTCCGCCCTCGCCCTCGCCGTCACGCTGCGCCGCGCCCGGCGACGGGGCGCCCGCGACGTTCGGGAACCGTAAGGACGTGCTTCGCCCGGTCCGCCCCGATCCGTTCCTACAGTGGTCGGGACCGGACCCCCGAGGAGAGGTTGACCAACGTGACGGTACATCAGGAGAGTTCCCGGGCCGAGCTGGGCGTGATCGGCGGTTCGGGGCTGTACGCGCTGCTGGACGAAGTGGCGGAGGTGCGGGTGGAGACGCCGTACGGTCCGCCCAGCGACGCGGTGTTCGTGGGGGAGGTGGCCGGGCGCCGGGTGGCGTTCCTGCCCCGGCACGGGCGGGGCCACGGGGTGCCGCCGCATCGGATCAACTACCGGGCGAACCTGTGGGCGCTGCGCTCGCTGGGGGTGCGGCAGGTGCTGGGGCCGTGTGCGGTGGGCGGGTTGCGGGCGGAGTTCGGCCCGGGGGCGCTGGTGGTGCCGGACCAGTTCGTGGACCGGACCTCGGGGCGGGTGCAGACCTACTACGACGGGCTGCCGCTGCCGGACGGATCGGTGCCGGGGGTGGTGCACGTGTCGATGGCCGATCCGTACTGTCCGGCGGGGCGGGCCGCGGTGCTGGGGGCGGCGCGTTCGGTGGCCTGGGAGCCGGTGGACGGCGGGACGCTGGTGGTGATCGAGGGGCCGCGGTTCTCCACTCGGGCGGAGTCGCGCTGGTTCGCGGCCAACGGCTGGTCGGTGGTCGGGATGACCGGGCACCCCGAGGCCGTACTGGCCCGTGAACTCGGGCTCTGCTACAGCTCGTTGGCGCTGGTCACCGACCACGACGCGGGAGTGGGGAACGGCGAGGGCGTCACCCACGCGGAGGTGCTGGAGGTCTTCGCCGGGAACGTCGACCGGCTGCGCACCGTCCTGTTCAAGGCCCTGGAGGCCCTGCCCGCCGACCGGGAATGCCCCTGCCCGCACGCCCTGGACGGTCTGACCACCGGCCTGCCCGGTGTTCCCGGTGACTGACCGCCCGGTGCTCACCCGGACCCTGCCCTGCGCCGCCGCCCTCGCCGCCCTGGTCGCCGCCCTCGCGGGGACCGTGACCGGCGGCGGCACGCTCGCCGACCGGGCGCCGCTGTACGACTGGTACGCCCTGGACGCCGCCCTCTTCGCCCTCGCCCTGCTCCTGCTGCGGCGGGTGGAGGAGCGCCGGGTGGCACCGATCGTGCTGGCCGGGAGCGTCCTGGTCGCCGCCGTGGGGCTGCTCGCGCCGCCGCGCACCAGCGACGACGCCTACCGCTACGTGTGGGACGGGCGGGTCCAGGCCGCCGGGACCTCCCCGTACGCCCACGCCCCGGACGACCCGGCGCTGCTCCGGCTGCGCGACCCCGGCCTGTTCCCCGCCGGGGACGGCTGCACGACCTGGGACGAGCACCGGACCGCCGCCGGGGACTGCACCCGGATCAACCGGCCCGCCGTGCACACCATCTACCCGCCGGTCGCCGAGGCCTGGTTCCTCGCCGAGCACCCCTTCGGCGGCGGGGTTCGCGGCGTGCAGGTCGGCGGCGCCCTGCTGGCGGTCGCCACCACCGCCCTGCTGGCCCGGCGCGGCCGGCGGGCCGCGCTCTGGGGCTGGTGCCCGGGCGTGACGGTGTGGGCCGTCAACGACGCCCACGTCGACACCCTCGGCGCGCTGCTCATGGTGGCCGGGCTCGGCTGCGCGGCCCGCCACCGGGCCGGGCCCGCCGGCGCCCTGCTCGGAGCGGCGGTGGCGACCAAACTGCTGCCCGCACTCGCTCTGCCCGGGGCGTTCTCGGGCCTGCTCGCCCGGCGGCCCGCCAAGCGCGACCTCGTCCTGACCGCCGCGGCCCTCGGCACCTTCGCCGCGGTCTACCTCCCGTACGTCGCGGCCTCCGGCCTCGGCGTCCTGGGCTACCTGCCCGGCTACCTCCGGGAGGAGGGCTACGAGCAGGGCCACCTGGAGCGCTTCGGCCTGGTGCGGGCGCTGCTGCCGGACCGCTGGGCGCCGTGGGCGGCCGCCCTGGTGCTGGCCGCGGTGGTGCTGTGGGTGCTGCGCCGGGGCGACCCGGCCCGCCCCTGGCGCGGCGCGCTGCTGGTCACCGGGACGGCCCTGCTGCTGGTCGCGCCCAGCTACCCCTGGTACGGGCTGCTGGTGGTGGCCCTGGTCGGGCTGGACGGGCGGTGGGAGTGGCTGGCCGTCCCGGCCGCCGGGCAGGTGCTCTACCTGGTGGGCGGCGAGGACGCCCAACGCACCGCCTACGGCGCCGCGCTGGCCTGCGTGCTGGCCGTCCCGGCGCTGCGCGCCCTGGCCGGGGCCCTGTCGCTCCGGCTGGTGCGCGGGGGCGGGCCGGAGATGACGAAAGTCTGACGGGACGCCCCCGCCACTGGCCCCGGACCGCCCCGACCTGGTCGAATCGTCGCGTGGACAGTACAGACGAAGAGGACCGGGGCACCCCGGTCGGGCGCCGGGTGGTGCTCGGGCTGCTCGGCCTCGGCGCGCTCGGCGTGGCCGCCGGGCCGTTCCTCCAACGGGTGGAGTCCGGGCTGGCGGAACGCGACCCGAGCGGCCTGTCCGGGCTGCTGCCCGGCAACAACGGCTTCCGCTACTACTCGGTGGTGACCTCCGTCCCCGAGCGGACCGCCGCCGACTACACCCTCACCGTGGGCGGCCTGGTCGAGCGCCCCGCCACCCACCGGCTCGCCGACCTCCAGGCCATGCCGCAGCGGCGGCTGGTCAAAGACGTCCAGTGCGTCACCGGCTGGCGGGTGCCGGACACCCCGTTCGAAGGGGTGCCGCTGGCCCACCTGCTGGACGCCGCCGGGGTCCGGCCGGGCGCGAAGGCGGTGCGCTTCGACTGCTTCGACGGCGCGTACAGCGAGAGCCTCACCCTCGAACAGGCCCGGCGCGACGACGTGCTGGTCGCGCTGCGCCTGGAGGACAAGCCGATCAGCCACGACCACGGCGGGCCGGTGCGGCTCTACGTCGCGCCGATGTACTTCTACAAGTCCGCGAAATGGCTCTCCGGGATCACCGTCACGGACTCCGTCCAGCCGGGGTACTGGGAGGGCAACGGATACGACGTCGACGCCTGGGTCGGCCGGTCGAACGGGCGGGACGATGCACCGACGAGCTGAACTGGTCCTGCGCTTCACCCGGGCCGAGCGCTGGGTGCACCGCACCACCGCCGCGCTGATGGGCGTCTGCCTGGCCACGGCCGCCTGCCTCTACCTCGGGCCGCTGGCCGTCCTGGTCGGCAACCGGCCGCTGGTGGTCACCGTGCACGTCTGGTGCGGCCTGGCCCTGCCGGTGCCGCTGCTGCTCGGGCTCGCCTCCCGGGCGCTGCGCGCCGACTTCTCCCGGCTGAGCCGCTTCACCCCGGCGGACCGCCAGTGGCTGCGCGCCGCCCGGGCCCGGGCCGGGAGGCGCCCGGCCGGCAAGTTCAACGCCGGGCAGAAGCTGTACGCCCAGTGGACGCTCGGCTCGATGCTGGTGATCCTCGGCACCGGCCTGCTGATGTGGCTCACCCACCTCGCCCCGCCGGCCTGGCGCACCGGCGCGACCTTCGTGCACGACTGGCTGGCCGCCGCCATCGCCGTGGTGATCGCCGGGCACGTCCGGATGGCCTGGCGGGACCGCGAGTCACGCCTCGGGATGCGCACCGGCCTGGTCGAGCGCGCCTGGGCCGAGCGCGAACACCCGCAGTGGCGGCCCACCCGTCCGGAGCCGGTGCGGACGGCTGCCGGGGAACGGCAGGAGTAGCCGTCCCACCGCCGTCCCGGTAGGTGTCCCGGGGATCCCGTAGGCTCGCCCGGATGCCGTGGCGCCGGGGGTGGCGGGCGGCCCGGTCGGGTGGGGGAGCAGGCAGGTGTGGTCGGACGGTGCGCGGGCCGAGTCGGTCCTGGCGGGCGCGGCTGCCGCCTGTGACGCGCAGTTGCGGTACTGGGCCGGGCAGTTGACGGGAACGGTCGGACAGGTGGCGGCCCACCAGTTCGGCTGGTCCGGCGCCGGTGCCGGACCCGGCGCCGCGGATCCGCGGCAGGGGGGCAAGAAGGTGCGGGCGGCCCTGGCCCTGAGCTGCGCCCGGGCGGTGGGCGGGGATCCGCAGCGGGCGGTTCCCGCCGCCGTGGTGGTGGAACTGGTGCACAACCTGTCGCTGCTCTACGACGACGTGCTGGACGGCGACGCGGTCCGTCGCCACCGGGCGGCCGCGTGGGAGGTGTTCGGGCCCGCCGCCGCGACCCGGTCGGCCGACGCGCTGCTGCTGCTGGCCTTCGAGGTGCTCGGGGGCCCCGGTGCCGAGGCGGCCGGCGGTGCGCAGGCCGGCGGCGAGGCGGTGGCGGAGGCGGCGTCGAAGGCCTTGCTGGACACCCTCATCCAGCTCGCGGTGGGTGAGGGACTGGACGTGCTGTTCGAGGCGGAGCCGCGCATCGGACTGTCCGAGTGCCTGGAGATGGTGTCGGGCAAGACGGCGTCGTTGATCTCCTGTGCGTGTCGGCTGGGCGCCCTCCACGGCGGCGGGGGACCGGAACAGGTCGAGCTGCTGGCCGCGTTCGGACACGACCTGGGCATGGCGTTCCAGCTGGTGGACGACCTGCTGGGGATCTGGGGCGACGAGGCACGCACCGGCAAGCCGGTCTTCGCGGACCTGCGGGCGCGCAAGCTCTCGGTGCCGGTGGTGGCCGCGATGGCCTCGGGCACCGCGGCGGGCGAGGAGCTGGCCCGCCGCTACACCGCCCCGGCCGGTCCCGACCGGTCCGGGGAGGCGGAGCTGGCCGGCCTGGTGGAGGAGGCGGGCGGCCGCCGGTGGACGCAGGAGCGCGCGGCCGGGTACGCGGACGCGGCCCGGGACCGCCTGCGGAGCCTCGCGGAGCGCTCCGGTGCGGTGCCCGAGGCCGTCGAGGACCTCGACGCGTTGTGCGGACTGATCGTCAACCGGTCCCACTGAGGCGGGCGTCCGGCCCGTCGGGGGCGGTGGGGGCGGTGGGGGCGTCGGGGGCCGTGGGGGCGGACCAGGGCGGCGGGGTGTCGAGGATGTGCCGGCGGCCCTGCCGGAAGAGCGCGGCGTCCACCTCCTTCAGGCGGCGCAGCTCCGACGGCTCGTACAGGGCGTGCACCTCGGCCGGTTCGGCGTCGTGCCCGGCGGCCTCCAGCAGCGCGTTCGCCGCCGAGCGGCCGCTCTGGTTCGCACCCTCCATGGTGGCCAGGTTCACCGGGCAGCGGACGAAGTCCCCGGACATGAACAGGTTCACCGCGGCCGTCCGCGCCTGCGGGCGCAGCGCCCAGGAACCGGTGGTGTTGATCAGCAGGGCCTCGTCGTTGGTGGCGGGCCCGGGGCCGTCGAGGTTCTTGACGGCCGGGTCCAGGTACCAGGAGTGGAGCAGGCCGTCGTGGAGGGTCCGCCGACGGCCGTCGTTCAGGGCGTCGGCGAGCTGGGCCCAGACCTCGGCGGCGACCTCGGCCCGGGTGCACTCACGGGCCGGTTTGCCGTGGAGGATGCCGGGGGTGTCCCAGGAGGAGATGTCCACCGACAAGCAGTCGGCCACCGTCCCGTCGCCGTAGGTCGCGGCGAAGTCGGTGTCCCAGAACTGCGCCTGGCTGATGGAGGTCAGGGCCCACGGGGAGTCCTGGTAGATGACGTGCCCACGGGTGATCGGGGTGGGTTCGGTGAGGTAGAACTGCAGGCCGACCATCCAGTCGGTACGCAGGTCCGCCGTCCGTTTCAGCTCCGGGTCGGCCTCGGCCAGGCCGCGTGCCAGCAGCGCCCCGATCCGGTCGACGGGGAGAGCGCACACGTACCAGTCGGCGTCCGCCTCCCGCCGCCGCCCTCCCGGACCGCGCAGCACCGCGCCCGCCACGGTGCGGCCCCGTACCGTCAGGCCCTCCACCCGCCAGCCGAGTTCCAGCCGCACCCCCAGCCGCGCCAGGTGCCGGACCCACGGGTCGATCCAGGCGGTGCTGGTCGGGCCGTTCAGGACCCGGTCGGCGGCCTGGGCCCCGCCCCGGCCGAGGAAGCCGTAGCCGAAGGCCTCCAGGAACCCGCCGACGGTGTGGGCGCTGCACTCCTCCGCCCTCGCCGCCACCACCGTGCGGGTCGCCCCCACGACGCACACCTTCCGGTACTCCTCGGAGGCGCCGTCGGCGGCGGTGAAGTCCCACCAGGACGTCTGCTCCCACTGCCCCAGCCGCCGCTGCGCGCTGCTGGTCATGTAGACCAGCATCCGGTTGGCGAAGTAGAGCAGTTCCTCGTTCAGTTCGCCCTCGGCGCCCAGTTTCATGCCCCGGGCCCGCAGGATCTGCAGCGGGGTCCGCGGGCCGGCGGACAGGGAGACGTCGGCGACCGTCTCCCCGACCCGTCCCGACCGGGCGGACAGCATCTCCGGAGCCTCCCGGAGGTTGCCCTCGACGCCCGAGGGCGAGCCCTGGAGCGGGATCCGCCGCATCGTGTCCGGCAGACTCCGGTAGAAGCCGGGGAAGAACCGGAACCCGTGTTCGCTGGGCAGGTCGAGCCGGCCGCCGCAGCCCGTCCCGGGGACCGAGGCGCTCCGCGCCTTCCCGCCCCACCCGGAGGGCTCCACCACGGTGACCTCGAAGCCGCGCTCCGCCAGCTCCATGGCCGCCGTCAGGCCCGCCACCCCGCCGCCCAGCACCATGACCGTCCGGCCCGAACGCCCTGCCACCCCGCACCCCGTCCCGGCCCTACGGCCGCTCACCCGATCCGACTTGGTCCGCCCCTGCGGTGCTCACCGGTGGCCCGGGCGCCGCCCCGGTCGGGGCAGGGGCAGCAGCAGCCCCCAGACGTCGCGTTCGGCCGTGGCGGACCAGACCATGTCGCCGTGGCCGTAGTCCGGGACCACCCGGTAGTCGACCTTGGCCCCGCCCCGGTCGATCAGGCGGGCGCCGAGGTCGTGGTCGCCGCGGCCGAACTCGGCGTTCAGCCAGACCACTTCGGCCCGGATCGCGGCCCAGTCGAGCAGCTCGGGTTCGGCCCGGTCGGACCAGAGCGCCGCCAGGTCGCGCAGCAGCGCGGTCGGCTGGAGGCCGCTGCCGAGCCGGGCGACCGCCTCTTGCCAGACCGGGAGCGGGGAGTGGGCCAGGGCGAAGCGGTCGTCGGCGGGGGCCGCGCCGAAGGTGTAGCCGCCGGTGCTGTGGCCGCGGTGGTGGATCCAGTTGGTCGGGCCGGACAGGTCCCGGGTGCGGGTGAGCGCGTAGTGCAGCAGCCCGAGGTTGCTGAACGGTGCCGCGCCGTCCACCGGCCGGGGCAGCCCGCTCGGGGCGTCCGGGGCGGTGCTCGCACGGGCGAACAGGCCCTTGAGTCCGGGGTCGACGGTCCACTCGCCCGCCGTCAGCCGCTGTTCGAGCAGCTCGTGCAACTCCTCGGCGCGGGCCAGCAGTTCCGGCTCCCGCTCCCGGTCGTACGGGCCGGTGGTGTCGAGCACCAGCACCCGCCGCGGGCCCTCGCCGCCGAGCCGGGCGGCGGCGGTCAGGGCGAGCGCGGCCCCGGCCGAGTGGCCGAGCAGCTCGTACGGCAGGCCGGTGACGGAGCAGGCGGCGGTGACGACCCGTTCGAGGTCGGCCAGCTGCCCGTCCAGGCCCCAGTCGGCGCACCGGGGGCCGATCCGCTCGGGGGTGAGCGCGTCCTCGCGCGGGGTGGTGCCGAGCACCAGGCAGCCGTGGTCGGTGAGGAAGCGGGCGAGGCTGCGGCCCTGGGCGGTGCAGTAGTTGGCGGCGACGTTGAGACCGCCGCCCGGCAGCAGGTGGGCCACCCGGTCCGCCGTGCGCGGGTCGCCGAGGACGTCGACGGTGAACCGGTCCCCGGACGGTCCGACCGGGACGGTGAGCCGGTGGTGGTCGCGGTCGATCCGTACCACCGCCGGGTCGTCGCACCCGAGTGCCGCCGCCAACTCCCCGACGATGTCGCTGCCCACCGCTGCCCCCTCCTGTGCCCGGCCGCCCGGGACGCCGGACGGTGCGCACCAGTGTGACGCATGGTCCGGACGGGCTCGCAGGTCGGCCGGTCGGCCGGTCGGCCGGTCGGTTGCAGGGGGGCTCCCCGGCGGATCAGCCCTTGCGCAGGGCGAGGAAGCGGCGGCCGTGCGAGGTCCAGCGCTCCGCCTCCGCCAGGCCCGCGGCGCGGGAACGCCGCAGGGCGGCGGCCGTGCCGAGCCGGGCCCAGGGGAAGGCCGGGCCGAGCCGCCCGTCCGGCCCCTCCACCCGGACGACGGCCCGCTCGTCCACCTCCTCCGGTTCCACCTCCACCAGCAACAGCCCGTCCGGGGCGAGGAGTTCGGCGCTCCGGCGGAGCAGTGCGTCCGGGTCGCCGCCGATGCCCAGATTGCCGTCGGCGAGCAGGGCGGCGCCCCAGCGGCCCTCGGCGGGCAGCCGGTCGAACACCGAGCGGCAGAGCGCGGCGCCGCCGAGGCCCACCGTGCGGGCCACCGCCGCCCTGGTCACGTCCACGCCTAGCGCGGGCACCCCGAGGGCGAGCAGCTCCGCGACCAGCCGGCCGGGGCCGCAGCCGAGGTCCAGGACGGGCGCGGCGAGCCGGGCGCAGCGCCGCAGCAGGCTGTGGTCGGCGCCGGCCGCCGGGGCGCACCAGCGCTCGATGTCCAGGTGCAGCCGCCGGCCGTCCTCGCGGCGCAGCCAGAGCGGGCCGAAGCCGGTGCGGACGGCCTCGGCGAAGGGGTCGTCCACCCAGGGCGCGGCGAGGCTCAACCCGCCACCTCCGGAACGGGGTCGAGGGCGCGCAGCCGGGCGGCGAAGCGGCTGTGCGGGGCCTGGTCGGCGACCAGCCGGGCGTCCTCGACGGTGTCCACGTCGGTCAGCCCGGGCAGCCGGTGGACGGTCAGTCCGGCCTGCGCCAGGCGGTGCAGCAGGGCCGCGCCGGTGCCGGGGGTGGACATCGGCACGCCGTGCAGCAGCCGGGCCGCCAGCCGCTCGCTCGGCCGGGCCAGGCCCAGGGCCCAGAACCCGCCGTCGGCCGCCGGGCCGTACCAGGCGTCCAGGCCCGGCCGCCGGGCGGCGGACAGCGGCTCGGCCAGTGCGGCCGGGTCCAGCTGCGGGGTGTCCATGCCGACCAGCAGGGCCGGGGCGTCCGGGGCCAGCCGGGCGGCGTGGGCGAAGGCGGCGGCCAGCCGGCGGTCCAGGCCGCCGGCGCACTGGGGGACGACCTCCCAGCCCGGCGGCAGCCAGCCGCCCGGCTCGCCGTCCAGGACCAGCAGCCGCCGCCCGGCGGGCATCGCGGACAGGGCGTGCAGGGTGTCGGTCAGGGCGGCCTCGGCGAGCGCCGCGGCCTGCGCGGGGGTGCACGGTGGGGTGAGCCGGGTCTTCACCCGGCCGGGCATCGGCGCCTTGGCGATCACCAGCAGGGTCGGCGGCGGCGCCGCCAGCACCGCACGCATGTCGCGGACGGCCTGCCGGGTGCCGCGCAGGGTGCCGGTCACTTTGGAGCGGCCCGCGCGCGGCAGGTAGTCGACCGGGGTCTCGGCGATCCGCAGCCCGGCGGCCGAGGCCGCGAGCACCATCTCCAGCGGGTAGCCGGAACGCCGGTCGCCGAGCCCGAGGGCCAGCAGCCGTTCGCGCCGGGCGGCCCGCATCGGGCCGAGGTCGTGCAGCGGGGCGCCGGTGCGGGCCCGCAGCCGCCGGGCCAGCACGGCGTTGGCGAGCCGGGCGTGCACCGGCCAGGCGGTGGCGGTGGCGGGTCGGCGGCGCCCGAGGACCAGGTCGGCCGTGCCGGCCAGCACCGGTCCGGTGACCCGGGGGAGTTGGGCGGGGTCGAGCGAGCCGTCGCAGTCCAGGAAGCAGACCAGTTCGGCGGTGGCGGCGAGCAGCCCGGCGTGGCAGGCGGCGCCGAAGCCGCGCCGGGGCTCCTCGACCACGGTCGCGCCGAGCGAGCGGGCCAGTTCGGCGGAGCCGTCGCGCGAACCGTTGTCCACCACGACGGCCCGCCAGCCGGCCGGGATGCGTCCGAGCACCCAGGGCAGGGCGGCGGCCTCGTCCAGACAGGGCAGTACGACGTCGACGACCGGGGCGAGGGGGAGGGGAGGAGTCACGCCGGTCACGCTAACCGCGCCCGGCGCCGTCGGAGCCGAGCCGCGCCCTTACGGAAGTACGACGTCCGGGCGGTGCGCCCCGTTCGGGGGACGGCTGGGGGACGGCCGGGGGGCTGGGGGACGGCCGGGGAGCCGCCGGGCCGGGCGGCGGATCTTACGGAACTCGGACGTGCCGTCCGGGTGGCCGCCGTCGGCCGCCGTCGGCTCGTATCCTCGGCGAGGTGAACGAGAGCCCCACCGCCGCCGCACCGGCGCCCGCCGCCGGGCCGATGCCTGCCGCCACCGCATCGGCGCCTGCCGCCACCGCTCCGGTGACCCGGCCCGGCCGCATCCTGGTGGTCGACGACGACCCCACGGTGGCCGAGGTCGTCGCCGGCTATCTGACCCGCGCGGGCCACCACGTCGACCGCGCCGCCGACGGCCCCCGGGGCCTCGCCCTGGCCCGTACCGCCCCCCGCCCGGACCTGGTGGTCCTGGACCTCATGCTGCCGGGCATCGACGGCCTGGAGATCCTGCGCCGGCTGCGCACCGACCCGGACGGCGCCGAGCTGCCGGTCGTGCTGCTCACCGCCAAGGGCGACGAGACGGACCGGATCCTCGGGCTCGAACTCGGCGCGGACGACTACGTCACCAAGCCGTTCAGCCCGCGCGAACTCGTCCTGCGGGTCCAGTCGGTGCTGCGCCGCTCCCGGGCGGGCGCGGCGGGCTCGGCGGGCACGGCGGACGCGGCGGAAGGGCCGGGCGGTGGGCGGCTGGTCTCGGGCGACATCGCGCTAGACCCGCAGGCCCGCCGGGCGTACCGGGGCGGACGTGAACTGGCGCTGACCCTACGGGAGTTCGACCTGCTGGCGTTCCTGCTCCGGCACCCGCACACGGTGTTCTCCCGGCAGGAGCTGATGGAGCGGGTGTGGGGCTGGGACTTCGGCGACCTCTCGACGGTGACCGTCCACGTGCGCCGGGTGCGCGAGAAGATCGAGGACGACCCGGCCGCGCCGAGGCTGGTCGCCACGGTCTGGGGCGTCGGCTACCGCTACGACCCGGCACCGGCCGAGGGCGCGGGGACCGGCCGGAAGGGCGGCCCGGCGTGAAGGACCTGCTGCTGATCGCGCTGTTCGCCGCACTCGGCGCGGGCGGGGCGGGCCTGCTCGGCTGGGCGGCCGTCCGGCTGCTGCGCCGCCGCTCGCTCGCGCTGTCGCTGTTCTGCGTCGCCGCCGTGACGGTGCTGGCGGTCACCTCCGGGACCTTCGCGGTGGCCCAGGCGATGTTCCTGTCCCGGCACGACCTCGGAGTGGTGATCACGGTGCTGGCGATGGCCGCGGTGGTCTCGCTGGCCACCGCCGCGCTGCTCGGGCGCCAGGTGGTGGCCGGGAGCCGGGCGCTGACCGCGGCCGCCCGGACGGTCGGCAGCGAGGGCGGGTTCGCCGCGCCCGAGCGCCCACTCGGTCTGGAACTGGCGCAGCTCGGAGCCGAGTTGGCCGCCACCAGTGCCCGGCTGGCTGAGTCCAGGGCGCGTTCGCAGGCCCTGGACACCTCCCGGCGGGAGCTGATCGCCTGGATCTCGCACGACCTGCGCACCCCGCTGGCGGGCCTGCGCGCCATGGCGGAGGCCCTGGAGGACGGCGTCGCCGAGCGCCCCGAGGAGTACCTGCGGCGGATGCGGACCGAGGTCGAACGGCTCACCGGGATGGTCGACGACCTCTTCGAGCTCTCCCGGATCCAGGCGGGCGCGCTGGCCCTGTCGGTGTCCCGGGTGTCCGTGTACGACCTCGTCGACGAGGCGCTCGCCGGGGCCCACCCGCTGGCCCGGCAGCGCGGGGTCCGGCTGGAGGGCGGTCCGGTCGCGGCCGAGCCCGTCGAGGTGGACTCCGGGGAGATCACCCGGGTGCTGGGCAACCTGCTGGTCAACGCGATCCGCTCGACCCCCGAGGACGGCGTGGTCGCGGTCTCCGCCCGCCGGGAGGCGGACGAGGTGGTGCTCGCCGTCACCGACGGCTGCGGCGGCATCCCGGAGCCGGACCTGCCCCGGGTGTTCGAGACGGGCTGGCGCGGCAGCGCCGCCCGCACCCCGCCGCCGGCCGGCCCGGGCGGCGCCCGGGAGCGGGGCGAGGGCGGCGCCGGACTCGGGCTGGCCATCGTCCGGGGCATCGTGGAGGCCCACGCCGGACAGGCCCGGGTCCGCAACGTCGCCGGGGGCTGCTGCTTCGAGATCGTCCTGCCGGCCGCCCGGGGCTGAGCACCTCCGGGGGCCGAGCCGACCGGGTCCGCTCAGGCCCGCTGCGCCGCCGCCGCGAACTCCACCATCCCGTCGGCGAAGCCCACCCGGGCCCGCCAGCCCAGCTCCGCGCGCAGCCGCGCGGAGTCCGCGGTGATGTGCCGGACGTCCCCGAGCCGGTACTGCCCGGTCACCACCGGCGCCGGCCCGCCGTGGGCGGCGGCCAGGGCCCCGGCCATCTCGCCGACCGTCCGGACCTCGCCACTGCCCGTGTTGTACGCCCGCACGCTGCCCGGGGCCCGGTCGCCGACCGCCGTGAGCGCGGCCAGGTTGGCCGCCGCGACGTCCCGGACGTGGACGAAGTCCCGGCGCTGCCCGCCGTCCTCGAACACCCGCGGCGCCTCGCCCCGGGCCAGCGCCGAGCGGAACAGCGAGGCCACCCCCGCGTACGGGGTGTCGCGCGGCATCCCCGGCCCGTACACGTTGTGGTAGCGCAGCGTCAGGAGCCGGCCCCCGCAGGCGCGGGCCCAGGCGCCGGACAGGTGCTCCTGGGCGAGCTTGGTGGCGGCGTACACGTTGCGCGGGTCGGCCGGGGCGTCCTCGGCGACCAGGCCGGGGCGCAGCCCGGCGCCGCACTCGGGGCAGGGCGGCTCGAAGCGTCCGGCGTCCAGCTCGCCGGGGTGCCGGGGGCCGGGGGCGACCTCCCCGTGCTCGGGGCAGCGGTAGCGGCCCTCGCCGTAGACCACCATCGACCCGCCGAGGACGAGGCTGCGCACCCCCGCCCGGGCCATGGCGGCGAGCAGGACGGCGGTGCCCAGGTCGTTGCAGCCCGCGTAGGCGGGCGCGTCGTCGAGGTCCAGGCCGAGCCCGACCATGGCGGCCTGGTGGCAGACCGCGTCCACCCCGGCCAGCGCGGCCTCGACGGCCTCCGTGTCCCGGACGTCCGCGTGCCGGAAGTCGACGCCGTCCGGCAGCGCGGGGACCGCCCCGGTGGGGTGGACGGCGGGCAGCAGCGCGTCCAGGACGCGGACTTCGTGGCCCGCCGCCGCGAGGGCCCGTACGACGGCCGAACCGATGAACCCGGCGCCGCCGGTGACCAGAATCCTCATGACCGGGGACGCTACCGCCCGCGGCCCCGGCGAACGGCCGATCCGGCGTCCGTGTCACGCTTCGGTAAGGAACCGCGTGGGGACGCCCCGGTCGACCGTGAGGTAGCGCTGGGTAGAGATGACATGTACGCTGCGTGTCGCCGGATGAACAGTCGACGGGCCCGGCCGTTGCTCCGTGGGGGGAGTCACGCCCAGGCCCGGTCGCCGGTCGGGGCTCGGTCGCGCTCGTGGGGGAGTTGCGGCCGGGCCCGTATCCGGTTGTCAGTACTCTTCCCGCCGGCCCGCCCCACCAGACCTGACAACCGTCCAGCGGGCACCCGGTTCCAGGCGCATCCGTCCAGAACGGCCGCCCGGCAGCCCGGAGTTGAACCGTCCCCCGCACGCGGGCCGTTCAGCCGCGGGCGGCGGCGATCCGCTGCCGGAGCGCGCCGCGGCCTCCCGCGTTGCTGTCAGCCCGCCTTCCAGGCGAGGGGCTTGCCGTCCTTGTCGATCCACAGCAGGTTCGTCAGCGGCTTGTCGCTCGGCGCCAGGTAGATCGCGCACTCGTGCTCGCTCTGCCCCTTGACGAAGTCCTTGCCGCCCTTCGGGACGTCGCTCTCGCACTTCGGGAAGCTGCTGAGCAGGTCGACCTTGCGGGCCTGGGCCGTGTCGCTCACCATCACCCGCAGCTGCCGGTTGAAGTAGGGCTCGAAGATCCCGTTGCCACCGGTGTGGGTGTAGGTGACGTTCACGTAGTACGGCGTCTTCCCGGTCATGTCCTCCGGCTTGAGGAACTTGGCCAGGTCACCGATGTCACCCTTGACCACGCTCGTCGGGGCGATGCTGAGCGAGATGTCGCCCTTGTCGCCGTCGTGGTAGGTGCCCTGGGCCTTCGCCCCGACCGCCGGGGCACCCGCGAAGCGACCGCCCGCGACGGCACTCTGGCTCGGGCTCGAACCCGGCTGAGCGGGGTCGGAGGCCGCAGATGTGACGGACGGCGCGGCCGTGCCGGCCGTCCCTCCCGCCGAGGCGGCCGACGACGGCCCGGCGACGGGGGCGTCCGCGCCGCTCTGGTCCGGCCCGCAGGCACTCAGCAGAAGGGCGAGCGCCGCGGTCGCGGGCACGGCCGAGCGCAGCAGGAGGTCGGTACGCATGAAAGGGACTCCGTGGCAGGGGTTGGTGGGAGGACGAGGACTCGGCCGCCCGCAGTGACCCGTGGAACCTCAGAGCCACTGCCGGGCGCAGGCCCATGCTCCGACAGTCGCAGCCGTCCCCGCCTGAGTACGCGTACTCAGACGCGGCCGGCGCTGCTACTCGATCACGCCAGTACAGGTGGACGGCCGCCCGGTCACCCCTCGACGACGCATCTGCGCACGGTCAGGTGCTGCCGGGGCTGTACCGCGCGCTCGGGGGCGTCGTGGTCCACCTCAGCTCCGGTACGCCTCTCACAGCGGGGGACACCGAACAGACGATCAGCACGTCGCCAGTGAGTGCCATGACAGACGTGTGGCCCTTGTAGTCCAGCGCTCGACCGGCCAGGCGTTCGCCCTGGACAACGAGCTCGGTATCCGTTGCAGGCGTGGCCGTGACGTCCCGTAGAACCCTCTCCATGAGCTGCGGCATGCGCAGTCCGGTGTGTTCGCCCGCCGCCCACAGAGCCTGAGCAATGAATCTGGCGGCGGACGCCTCGTGATGCATCCGCGGCGGTGGCGCGTCCTTCCCGGGAACGGGTCGGATGGTTTCCACCGCGGCGACGGGGAGGGAAGACCTGGTATAGGCGATCTCGACCATTGTCGGAGTCCCATCGGTGGCTCCCCTGTCGATATTCCACATCCAGGAGTCGTCAATCCATGCGAGATCGGCGACCGGCCTACCGAGGCTTTCGAGGACTTCCTTCGGGAACGGCCTTTCGCCGTCGTCATCGTGGGAATCTCCGCCTGTGAAGAACAAGGTTGAACCCTTCGAAGTTCGTAGGGGCGGTGCGACACCTGTCGAGGTATCGCACCGCCCCTACCTCGTGTGCAGACCTGCTCCTCGCCGGGCGAGGCGCCCTTCTTGACCGGGTACTCGGAGCCTCTGGTGGCCTTCTCGTTGTACCCGGTGAAGCTCATCCCGACCTTCATCGCGTGCGAGGCGGGCTTGCTGTCCTGGCTGGCAGCCTTGGGCAGGGCCGGAGAATGCCACCACAACGGCGCCGCAGGCCACTGGGGTACACGGAGAGAAGCTATCTCGAACATCCTCCGCACGCCACCTATTAATCACCGTGCGATTCGGAATGGGAGAATCCTGATCCGAATCGATGGTGAATCATTGCTGGTTGCCCGAAACGCAGCCAGGACGAACTAGTTCCACTTCCCGGGGGGCGCGAATGTGGCGGAAGTCAATCTTCGGGGGTCCTGGGGCCGCCGACTCGGCGGCGGCAGCGCACTTGCCCCCCGATCCGGTCGTCGTCGCGCTGACGACCACCAATGCGATTCAGCTGGCCCACCGTCCGGCGCGACGTTCTCGACATACCGCGCTGCCACCCGCAGTCGGACGTCCGCACAGGTGGTGCTCAAACTCGAGCACTCACCGGGCCCCGAAGACCGCTGCTGCGAAGGCTTCGTCTGCCGGAGCGCCAATGACCTCACTGCGGACGAGTCCTTGCAGCCGTCGACGTACGTTTGGGGGGCGGGGCTCCGGACTTCCTCGGAGCTGCGCCATTTCCGGGAGCAATGGATGCGAGAATGTGGCGCGCTCGGTCCAGTAGAGCATTGGTGGAACGCGGATGCGAATCACGGACCGCTATGGTGTGCCGACGCTTGGGAAGTATCGCGGGCAGGATTCCTTGCGGGGTCACCATGATGTGATTGTGAAGGACGACCGTGTGTACGATGCCTGGACAGGACCGGGTGGTGGACCGATGGATGTGTATAGAAGCCAATTCGAGTATGGTGACGACCTAGTCTTCACTCCCCTCCACTAGAAAGAGGCTGGTCGTGGACTTCTCTACCCTCCTCCAGAACGTGCAGCGCAGGCCCGGAGCTTATGGCCTGGATGGCTCGTATCGAGAATTCGTCGCCTTCATCAATGGATGCGATGCAATGCAGGACTGGGGACTGCTTAAGGGATTTGGCGAGTGGCTTGCCGAGAGGCTTGGGCATGGTGCGAATCTCGTTTGGTGGGAGCTGGTTCGCCAGATCTTTGTATCGGATCATGGAAGCGTGGCAGGTGAGTCAGATGATGAGGCTCTGTGCAGTCGGATGTTCGTTCTGATGGGTGAGTTTCTAGCCCACGAAACTGCGTAACCCTGCGTGAAGAGGCGCTACCGGAATCCATTCCCGGTAGGGCCTCTTCACGCTTTGGCGGCAGTAGTTGACCGCAACGTCAGTGGACAGGTGCTGCACAGAGCGGCGGACCGTCGCCGTCGTCGGGGTCGCGGTCGAGTGCCTCGGGTTGTGGAAGCGGATCTGGTGCAGGTGCGCTCGGCGGAGGAGGGCGTTGAAGTGTCGAGTGAGGGTGGCAGGCTCGATGGGGCGGGAGGGTGATGCGATGTTCGGAGCTGGCTGTTTGCTTTATGCAGCCGAAAGGATGACATGAATCAAGAAGAATATCGGGCAAGGAGGGAAGGGATAGCTCGAACCCTTCAGGAGCGATGGAGTCGTGATGGATCGGTGATTGGGGTCCTGCATCTCCTGATCTCGGAGATCGGCCCGAGAGGCGACATGGGAGCCGTGGCGTTTGCCGTGGTCGGGTGCATGCATGACGCGTTTGATATGTCGTTGATGGAAGCCCGCCGACTCTCGAGATGGCATGCCATCGGAGGGGATCTCTCGGACACAGAGATCGAGCAGCGATTCGCGACCCTGGTTCCTCGCGGGCCTGACTCCTAGTACATTGATCCATTCCTCAGGACTGTTCCTGCGGGACCACGGAAAGCTCTGCACTCCCGTGGTCGCTTCCGTGGCGGAGGATCACCAGCCCGCGCCAGCGGGATAGGAGGAGGCCACTTCCCGAGCGCAGGACACTCCTGAGTGTTCGCCGGCGCTGAGCGAGAGCCCCACTGACGTGAAGTCGGTGGGGCTCTCGTGCCCTTCCGGGGGCAACGCTGATGCTGCCTGAGGGCTCTGCCGATGGGTCGATGGCGTGGCCCGGTGCGTCGGAGGTTGCGGCTCTGGAGCTGCCTGCGGTGGAGAAGCCCGCTCGCCAGGACGGACGCTCCGGCCCCGAGCATGTGGCCGGTTCGTGGCCTGGCGAAGCTGCGATCAAACCTGGTGATCGCTTGTCGCGCGTGAGTATGTGAGCGGGTGTCCCACCGTAGGGGCCGAATCAGGTCGCGGGGGCGTGTCGCGGCGGATGCCACACCATCCGGTCAACGGTCCCAATCAGTCATATTCGTAAAGCGGTTGCTGGTCGAAACGGGCAGCCGTCCAGGGGGCACCGACAAGCACGCCGTACTCGGCGGGAGACGGGTGTTCGCGCCTCCCGCCGAGTACGGCGCCCAGGACCGGGTGCGGTGCGGCAGCGGGACTACGTCCACCTGGCCGGGTCGGTGGGGTCCGCGCGGCCGTCGGTCGGCGCGCTCCGGGACCGGCTCGCCGGGGACCCTGGCTGGACGGTGCACGAGATCGCCGCCGAGGGGAGCTGCCCTGGCCGGTCGGCCGGTGGTGTGAGCGGCGGAGCCGCGTCCGCGGGTGGTCAGAGGCGGAGTTCCATCCGTTGTTCCACGGTGTCCAGGCCGAACTTGTGGGCGGGCCGGGAGAGGGTCAGCTCGAACCCGGCGGTCGCGTACAGGTGGTGGGCGGCGTCGAGGCCGGTGATCGTCCAGAGCAGCACGCCCTCGTAGCCGCGCTCGCGGGCCTCGGTCAGGGCGAGGTCGAGCAGGCGGCGGCCCAGGCCGCGGCCGCGGGCCGCCGGGTCGAGGACCACCCAGCGCAGCTGGCCCCAGCCGGGGCGCTCCTCGGCGCGGACCAGGCCGACGGCGCCGACGACCCGGCCGTCCAGCTCGGCGACCCACAGGCGGCCGGGTGCCGCGGAGCCCTCGACGGCGCCGGCCAGCACCAACTCGGCCATGCCGGCGGCGACGTAGGCCTCCATGGTGGCGTCCATGCCGTACTCGCGGGTGTACAGGACGCCGTGCAGGGCCGCGACGGCGCCCAGGTCCCCGGGCCGGTCGGCCTCGCGGACGGTCACGGTTCCGGGTGCGGTGGTGGCCATGGCTCCATCCCCTTCCACTGAAACACTCGTTTCAGTGGAACGATAGACCACGTGTCCACCCCAGCCTCCGCACCCAGCCACCCCGCGCCGCGCCGCCCGTCGGTGCGCCGCGAGGACCTGCTCGCCGCGACCGTCCGCTACGTCGCCGAGCACAACGTGTCCGACCTCTCGCTGCGCCCGCTCGCGGCCGGGATCGGCACCAGCCCGCGTGTGCTGCTCTACCTCTTCGGCTCGAAGGAGGAACTGGTCCGGGCCGTGCTGGCGGTCGGCCGGGCCGAGCAACTGGCGCTGCTGGAACGCTCGGAGGAGGAGGGCGGCAGCGCCCGGGAGACCCTCGAACGGCTCTGGGCCTGGCTGGCGGACCCCGGACACCGGGGTGCGCTGCGGCTGTTCTTCGAGGGGTACGTCCGGGCCTTCGGGCAGGTCGAACCCTGGCGGGACTTCGGCACCGCCTCGCTGGCGGAATGGCTCCCCCCGCTGGCCCGGGTGCTCGACGGCACCCGGGCCAACCCCACCGTGGTGCTCGCCGTGCTGCGCGGGCTGCTGCTGGACCTGCTGGCCGGTGAGGGCGAGTCCGACGCGGCACGGGTGCAGGCCGCCTGGCGGGACTTCCTGGACGCGACCCTCGACTGAGGCCGCAGCCGGGGTGCTCAGACCATCCGGGCCGTGGTGGGGGCGTCCGCCCCCTGGCGGCGGGCGTCGCGCCGGGCCAGGCCCGGGGTCGGGCCGGTGCCCAGGACCCGGCCGTCGCCGAGGGCCAGCCAGCTGCCGGGCGGGGTGCCCTCGGGTGCGGGCGCGGCCAGCGCGGCCGCGAGTTCGATGCCGGACGGCTCCGGCGCCGGGCCGGGCCGGCCCTCGCGCCAGCGGGCGGTGGTGCGCTCACCGCCCGAACGCCGCCGCCAGTACAGGTGCTGGGCGACGATCAGCGGCCCGAGCGCGGTCAGCAGCGGGAAGCCGCCGGACAGCGCGCCGAGGGCGAAGCAGGCACTGACGGCGCTGGTCACCAGGACGCCCGTGAGCGCGGCGGACCAGGCCGCCGCCCGGCCGTAGGCCTTCGCCGCGACCAGAGGGAACAGGACCAGCAGCAAGAGGTCACCGAGGCCGAGGCCGACCGGCCGGTCCCCGCCGGTGAGGGCCAGCATCGGCGCGAACGGCCGGTCCTGGACCTGTGCGAAGAAGCGGGCCGTGGTGTCGGTGAGCGTGGTGGCGGCCAGGTCGTACGCGGTGAGTACGGCGGCCAGCGCGGCCGTGTGCCCGGCCCGCAGGCCGCTCTGCGTCCACAGGTTGGCGACCCCGACCACCGCGACGGCGATCAGCAGGCCGCTGCCCGCCCGGGCCCCGCCCGGGTGGCCGGTGAGGGCGGCCAGCGCGGTGGCGGCGGTGCCGGCCAGGGCGGCGGCCCAGGACCACGGCGCGGCCCGCAGCCCGGCGGTGGTGAGCAGCGGGGCGAGGGTGAACTGCACGGCCAGGCACAGGACCAGGCCGAACACGGCGGAGACGGCCGCCCCGGGCAGCGCGGTGTACAGCAGCGGCGCGAGGACCACGCCGGTGCACAGCACGGCGACGTCGCCCCCGGTGTACACCCCGACCGGCGGCCGGGGCATCCGGACCCGGGCCAGGTAGCGGGCCGCGACGGCGATCTCGACGGCGACGGCGGCGCTCAGCGCGGTGAGCGCGAGGGGGCTGACGCTCATCCAACGCCTCCTGGGGTCGGTGGCGCCGGGGCAATGGCGCCCGGTGCCTCGAAGCTGTGCTCGCGCAGGTCGGCGCGGACGGGCGCGGTCGGCGGCATGGTGGCCCGGTCCTCGTGCAGCACGACGGCGGACAGCCGCAGGCCGGCCGCCGCCGCCCGCTCCTCCAGCCGCCCGAGCAGGGCGGTCGCGGGCAGCCGGGGGACCAGCAGGTGCAGCCGGGCCGGGCCGGTCGGCCCCGCGGGCCCCTCGGTGAGCGCGTACCGGGCGGGCAGCGGGACTTCGGGCTCGGCCTCCACCAGGTCGAGCACCTCGCGGGTGGTGACGGCGGTGCTCAGCGGGCCGGACCAGCGGCCGAGGATCCCGGAGGTGGCCGGCAGGTGGGCGAGTTCGCAGTCCGGCGGCCCGTCCGGGAGGCGGACCAGGTCCCCGGTGGCGTACCGCAGCAGCAGGGTGCACTCGCGGTAGGGCACGTACGGGGTGTGCACCACGGTGCCGATCCCGCCCGGGGCGGTCGGTTCCCCGCTGACCGGGTCCAGCACCTCCAGGTGCCCGAACTCGGTGGTGTGGTGCAGATGCCCCTCGGTGCAGGGGCTCGCGCCCGAGGGCAGGATCTCGGTCATCAGGTACGCCGAGGCCACGGCCGCGCCGAACACCGCCTCGGCCCGGCGGCGCAGCGGTGCGGACAGCACCTCGCCGCCGACGCTGATCGACTCCAGCCCGAAGTCGCCGTGCTGCCAATTCTGTTGCTCGGCCTCCTGGACGAGTGCGGCCAGGTAGGAGGCGGAGGTGGTCAGATGGGTGATCTGCGGCGCCCGGCCGGGCAGGCCGAGCGGGGCGGCCAGGCGGTCCAGCGCCAACGCCGGGTCGACGGTGCCGAACTGGACGAAGCCGGCGCCGGCCCGGGTGGTCGACTCCTCGGCGTAGACCAGCGGCAGGGTGGCGCGCGAGCAGCCCGCGTAGGCGACGGTGTGGCGCGGCCGCAGGCCGAGGCCGAGCACGGCGGAGATGGTGCTGAACGCGATGGCGGTCTCGATCTCGGCCCGGGAGAACCACACCGCGGTGGGGGTGCCGCTGGTGCCGGTGGTGAGCGCCATCAGGGCGGGCGAGGCGGCGGCGGAGACGAAGGCGGCGGGCAGCGCTTTCAGCGCCTGCTTGGGGGTGACCGGCACGCGCGACCAGTCCTCGGGCTCCAAGGTCGCCGGATCGAGGTCGAGTTCGGCGAACCGCCGGCGGTAGTAGGCGGTGTGCCGGACGGCGGCGCGGGCGGTGGCGCGCAGGCTGCGCCGGGCCACCTCGCGGCGCAGCTGGGGGTCGACGTGCCCGGCCCGGCCGGGCAGCAGTGCCGAGTCCTCGCCGGGCTCGCCGAACTCGGCGATGGTGTCGACCAGGTCGCGGGCGAGGCGTTCCAGGTCGCCGGGACGGATCCGGCGGTTCGTCAGGATCGCTGCACCGTAGCGCAGTTGACTGATGGCGGTCGCGAACAAGCGGGCTCCCCGGGCCAGGGTCGGACGGTACGCCACCCGGCCCTGGCCGGGGTCGGCCGGATCAGGCCATGTGCAGGAACATCGCGGCGGTGAGGGTGCTGTAGGCGTACTTGAGGTAGTGCTTGACCATGGTCGGTTCCTCCTCCGTGCGGGCGCGCGGCCGTACGGGTCGCGCGCTGCGGTGTCGCCCGCGGCCGAGAAGTGGTCGCCGGGCAGCGGCAGTGTAGGCACGGAGCGGGGTCCCGGAACAGCCCATGTGCATGGGTAATTCCTCGACGATTCACCTCAGTTGTCGGCGGGCGCCGGTGGAGCGGCGCCCGCCGATGATCGACTTCCTGCTGTCACGGCAGAGTCGGTGAGGTCAGAAGTCCAGGTCGGGGAAGTCGTAGCCGTCCCACAGCGCGCGCTCGTCGTCGTGGGGCGCGTACCGGACGCTCGGTTCGAGGTCCCAGATCCGGGTGGCGCGGGAGTCGGGGGTGTAGCACGGCCAGCCCGGCCCGTCGCCGTGGGCGAAGTCCGTCCAGGCCGTCATCATCCGGTCGGACAGCCGGGTGAGCGCGGGCCGCTGCTCGGCCACGGTCTGCGCGCCGCGCGGGAACCGGTCGAGCTGCAGACCGCCGAAGACGAAGGGCAGTTCCAGGGTGTGCGCGGCCCCCAGGTTCTGGGCGGCCGGCAGCCCGGGGACGTACGGCACGTGCCAGTCGAACTGGTAGACGTAGGTGGGCCGCCAGCGGGACTGCGCCTCGGCGAGGCGCAGGGTGGGGATCCGCTCCGTCTGGTCGGTGAGCATCGCGTTGACCACCCGGCCCTCGGGCAGCCCCGGGCGGTTCGCCGCGTACCGGTCGTACATCCGCTGCTTGCGGTCGGCGAGCACGGCGGGGAAGGTCCGGTAGCCGCTCAGCGGCAGGTCCAGCACGGACGGGTTGAACAGCGCCCAGAAGTCGGTCTCGTTCTCGGTGGTGCCGGCCATCACCTCGACGTGGCGGGCACTGCCGGCGGCGACCCGCTCGACCACCGGGCCGGGGATCAGCGAGCCGTCGATCCAGGGGCCGAAGAAGACGGCCGCGGACGGCCCGGACAGGCCGCCCTGGGCGCGTTGCTGGAGTTCCAGGACCTCGCGGGTGGTCAGCCGGTCGAGGTCCGCCACCGCGTGGATGCCGCCGGTCGTGAACACGTGCTCGGCGGCGCGCCGCGCGGAGCCGGCGGTGTGCACCAGGTAGCCCGGGCCGCTCTGCACGACGGCCCGCCGGAACAGCCGCTCCGGGTGGTCGCCCGCCAGCATCGCGCTGATCGAGACGGCGCCCGCGGACTGCCCGAACACGGTGACGTCCGCGGGGTTCCCGCCGAAGGCCGCGACGTGCCGGTGCACCCACTCCAGGGCGGCCAGTTCGTCCCGCAGGCCGTTGTTGCCCGAGCCCGCGTAGGCCGGGTCGAGGCCGCCGAGTTCCGTCCAGCCCAGGATGCCGAGCCGGTAGTCCAGGTTCACCACCACCGCGTCGCCGCGCACCGCCATCCGGCCGCCGTCGAACACCGGCTCCTCGGCGGAGTCCAGTTGGAACGCGCCGCCGTGGAGGAACACCATGACGGGCTTGTGCCCGCCCCCGGTGCGCGGTGCCCACACGTTCAGGTGCAGGCAGTCCTCGACGCCCTCCCCGCCCGCGCCCAGGTCCTCCGGGCAGCCCGGCCTCTCCTCCACCGCCCGCAGCGTGCCGCCCCACGGCTCCTGCGGCCGCGGCGGCCGGAACCGGTTCGCCCCGGTGGGCGCCGCCGCGTACGGAACCCCGAGGAAGGCGCAGCGGCCCTCCTGCGCCACCCCCTCCACCCGGCCCAGCGAGGTCACGGCGCGACACCCGTGCCCCTGCCGGCCGTCGGCCGCCAGGGCCGCCAGGGCCTCCCGGGCCCCCGCCGATCCGGCCGGCGCCAACGCCAGCAGCGTGGCCGCGGCCGTCGCCGCCCACCTCTTCACCCTGTGCACGCGCACCTCCGACTCCGCACCCGCGCCCCCGGCCGGGGCCGCGACGTGACACGGCCCCAGCCTGGCGGGCGGCCTGACGCCGTGTCATAGGCGCGCGGGTGGAGCTGCCCGCTCCACCCCCGGGTGGAGCGGGTGGAGGCCGACCCGGGCATGTCCTCCGGACCCGAAGGGGTGAACGGCGCTAGCGTTCCGTCCGATTCCGATCACGTGCAGCGAACGAAAAGCGAACGAAAAGCGAACGAAAGGGGCCACCGTGTCCGACACCGCGAAGCGCCGGATCTTCTCCATGCTCGACACCGACGGCGACGGCGTCATCTCCCACTCCGAGTACCTGGCCCGGGTCGAGCGGGCCGCCGCGGCCGCCGGTCGCGACCGCCACGACCCGCTGGTCCTCGTCGCGCGGGACACCCACGAGGAGGTCTTCCGGCAGCTGTCCGCCGGCCGGGACCAGGGGGTCACCTTCGAGGCGTACAGCTCCTGGGCCGGCCACGACGCCTTCGAGGAGACCTGCCGGCCCGCGCTCGGCTCCCTGTTCGACCTCGCCGACGCGGACGGCGACGGCCGCCTGGACCGCAAGGAGTTCATCCGGCTGCGCACCGCCTCGGGCAATGCGGAGCAGGACGTCGACGCGGCCTTCGACGTCCTCGACGCGGACCGGGACGGCTTCGTCGACCGCGAGGCCTACCTGCTGGGCATCCGGGACTTCCTCACCACCGGCGCCTCCGCGCTGGCCGGCGCCTACGGCTCCGACTGATCGCCGGCGCCGACGCCGGGGAACGCCGAGCGGCTCCTCCCCAGGGCGGGGAGGAGCCGTGGCACGGGCAACGGCAGCGGGGCGGCTACTCGTGCCGCAGGGCGCCGGGGCCCATCAGGCGCAGCAGCTGCGGCAGCCCCAGGACGGTGGTGAGCAGCACCGCGGCGGCCGCGATCGCGGACATGGTCAGCATCGCGCCCCAGTCCACGGCCGCCGAGACGCCGGCCGAGTACTGCAGCAGCGCCCCCATCAGCAGGCCCGCGACGGCCGCCAGCGCCAGGCCCAGGGCCATCGGGATCAGCGTCTGCCACAGCACCGACAGCCCCAGGACGCGCCGGCGGGTGCCGACCGCGTTCAGCACGCCGAGGACGCGGCGCTGCTCCCGGAAGCGTTCCAGCTGGCCGACCAGCAGGCTGAGGGAGACCAGCAGCAGGGTGATCGCCGAACCGGCCGTCAGCAGCCGCTTGACCGCCAGGTAGGTGGGGTCGAGCGTCCGGTCGAGCGGGAACTCGGCGCGGGCCTGCGGGTCGATCGCCATCACGGCGGTGGTCAGCTGCTCCTCGGCGTCCGGCAGCCCGTCGGCGAGCGACACCAGGACGGTCGCGGGCTGCCCGCGCAGAGCGTCGGCGGGGACGGCGGCCGGGGTGAGGAGCAGCAGGCCGGCGCCGATCCGCCCGTTGGGGTCCGCGCCCTCGACGGCCGGGACGGTGGCGGTCGCGGCGGGCAGCGGGAAGGCGGCCGGTTCGCCCGAGCCGCGGAAGTAGGCGGCGTGGACGAGGGTGCCGGGCCGGACCGGTTCGCCGCCCGGCCGCTCCGGGCCCTGGACGGTGAAGGAGTCCCCGTCCCGGCAGTCCGGCAGGGTGGCGAGCTCGCGCAGCACCGCGCAGGGCGCGATCCGGACCTCGGGCAGCTCCCAGGACTTGGCGGTCGCGCTCTCCAGGGAGAACTCGGTGTACGCCGCGGCGGCCTTCACCCCGGGGCTGCGGGTCAGGCGCTCGGCGAGCTGCTGCGCCCGGGGCGCACCGCCGGGGAAGGCCACCGACTGCTGGTACGCCCCGGCGGTGACCTGCGGCCGCGACCAGGACTCGTAGCGTGCGCCGATGCCGAGGAAGAGGGTCTGCAGGGCGATCGCCCCGGCGACGGCCACCACGATGCCGCTGACCGCCGCGGCGGCCGGTCCGGAGCCCAACTGGAGTCGGCGGACGGCGAGTTGCCAGGACAGCGGGCCGCCGCCGGCCCGCCGGGTGACGGCCTCCACCAGCCAGGGCAGCAGGGTGCAGACACCGACCAGCATCAGCAGCACGCCGAAGGCCACGAGGATCGAGCCCCGGGTGTCGCCCACCGGGTCGAGGACGGCGGTGCGCGGGAGGGCGCCCGGCCTGCTCCCCGCGGGCAGGACCAGGGCGAACACCGTCACGGCCAGCCCGGCGAGCGGCAGCATCAGCCGCCAGCCGATCCGGCGCCGGGCGGGGCCGGAGCGGCGGACCACGCCGAGCGGGTCGACGGTGGCCCGGCGCATGGCCAGCAGGGTGACGCCGATGCCCAGCAGCGGCACGACCACGGCGATCGCGGCGGCGATCGCGGGCTGGGGCGCGACGTCCTCGGGGTAGAAGCTGAACCCGGCCAAGCGGATCCGGCCGATCAGCTGACGGGCGAGCAGGAACAGCGCCACGCCCGCGACCAGGCCGAGCAGCGCGCCCACCAGGGACTCCCCGGCGGCGAGCCGCGCGGTCATCCGGCGGTCCGCTCCGCCGAGCCGCAGGGCGGCGAGCCGGCGGTCGCGCCGTTCGCCGCCGAAGCGCGCGGCGGCGGCGAGGAAGACGCCGACCGGGGCCAGCATCACCGTCAGACCGACGGCGTTGAGCAGGATCAGCTTGGGATCCATGGGCTTGGGCGGCGAGAAGTGGCCGAACTCGGTGATCCGCAGGGCGCCGGTGTCGACCGAGAGGTGGTCGCCGCCGAGCACGTACGCGGCCTGGCCGGGCCCGAGCAGTCCGGCCGCTCCGATGCTGCCGACCACCGGGTGGGGGAGGCGCTCGCGCAGCAGCCGGTTGGCGGGGTCCGCGAGCAGCTCGGCCAGCGCGGGGGAGACGACCATCTCGCCGGGCCGGGGGTAGCCGGCCACGCCCGGCGGGAGCGCCGCGTGCGGCCCCTCGGGCTGGACGATCCGGCCGCGTACGGGCGTGCCGTGGAAGGTGGTGTCGGCGACGGCGATCAGGACCGTCCGGTCCCCGGGGGCCGGCAGCGCCTCGTCGTCGAAGGTGTCGTTCTGGGTGTACAGCCGCTGGTCGCGGTGGTGCACGATGCCGGGGAAGGAGGCGGTGAACAGCAGCATGGCCACGCCCAGCCCGACGCCCAGGGCGGTCAGCAGCAGCCGGCCCCAGCCGTCCCGCCCGCTGGTGACGGCCAGTCGGACGCCCAGGCCCAGCTGGTCCAGGAACGGCGAGCGGACCTTCGGCCCGTCGGCGGCGCTCACCGGGCGGGGGTCAGGTCGAGGGTGCGGCCGTCCCGGACGACGATCTCCCGGTCGGCGTAGGCGGCGACCCGCACGTCGTGGGTGACCAGCACGACGGCTGCGGCGGTCTCCCGGGCGGCGCGGGTCAGCAGCTTCATGACGCGTTCGCCGTTGAGGGAGTCGAGGGCGCCGGTCGGCTCGTCGGCGAACACCGCCTTGGGGCCGGTGATCAGCGCGCGGGCGGCGCCCACCCGCTGGCCCTGGCCGCCGGAGACCTCGCCGGGGCGCTTGGCGGCGAGGTCCGCGACCTCCAGCCGCTCCAGCCATTCGGCGGCCCGGGCCTCGGCGGCCCTGCGGCGCAGGCCGTTGAGGCGCAGTGGCAGCGCGACGTTCTCCAGGCAGGTGAGTTCCGGGACGAGTTGGCCGAACTGGAACAGGAAGCCGAACTCGGTGCGCCGCAGCGCGCTCAGCCGGGCGTCGGAGTGGGCGGTGAGGTCCTGCCCCTGGTAGCTGATGGTGCCTCGGTCGGGGCGGGTGATGCCGGCCAGGCAGTGCAGCAGGGTGGACTTCCCCGAGCCGGAGGGGCCCATCACGGCGACGAGTTCGCCGGCGGCGACGGTGAGGGAGGCGCCGTCGAGGGCCGGGGTGAGGCCGAAGGACTTGTGCAGGTCCCGGGCCTGGAGCAGGGGTTGGTCGGTGGTCAACGCGGCTTCTCCGTCAGGCGGGTGGTGAGGTCGTCGAGCCGGGCGGCGGTCAGCTCCAGCCAGCGCAGGTCGGCCTCCAGGTGGAACAGGGCGTGGTCGCAGATCAGTTCGTCGGTGAGGTCGCCGTCGAGCTTGCGGCGGGTCAGTTCGCGCATCGTCCGCAGGTGTTCGGCCCGCTGGACGTCCAGCACGTCGGTCGCCGAGCGGCCGGTCAGGATGGCGAGCACGACCTTCTGGTACAGCGTGCTCTGCAGGTACGGCTGGGGGTCCTCCGGTTGGGCGAGCCAGCCGGCGAGGTCGGTGACGCCCGCGTCGGTGATCGCGTACCGCTTGCGGTCCGGGCCGCCGCCGGCCTCGACGCCCTCCACAACGACCAGGCCGTTCTTCAACAGCCGGGAGAGGGTGGCGTAGACCTGCCCGTAGTGCAGGGCGCGGTCGCGCCCGAAGTGGTCGTCGTAGAGCCGTTTGATGTCGTACCCGTGGCGGGGCTGGTCTTCCAGCAGTCCGAGGAGCATCTGTCCGAGTGCCATAGTCATCGACTATACACACCAGCTATACATGGTGTGTATAGCGAGGCGTACGACCCCGCACGCGTGCATGCCCCGCCCGGGCGGGGCATGCACGCCGGGGGCGTCAGGCGCGGTCGAGCGCCTCGCCGATCCGGGCGGCCATGGCGGTCATGGCCGGGCTCGCGGGGGTGCGGATCCGCAGCGCGGCCTCCACCGCGACCCGGATGACGGAGCGGAAGTTCTCGGCCTCGCCCGGGTCGGCGTCCCCGAGCAGCGCGGCCGAGGCGGCGAGGGCGGGGAAGACCTGGTCGGCGATGTCGGCGGTCGACTTCCCGCCGAGCTTCAGGCCCTTGGGCTTCTCGGCCAGGACGCGTCCGGTCAGACCGGTGGCGGAGCTGAGGGCCTTCCCGGCGGCCATCCCGGCCCGGGCGGAGGAGAACGCCCCGGGGTCGGCGGCGGCCATCAGGGCGACGACGCCGTGCGCGGCGGTCTGGACGGTCAGCTTCTGGCTCTGGGTGAGGGCGGGCTCGCCGCCGCCCGGCCGGGTGCCCGGCAGCTCGGCGGTCAGCTGTGCGGTCGCCTCGCGCTGGACGGCGGCGCCGGCGGTGAGGAAGCCCGCGATGGTGGCGAGTTCGGTGTCGCTGTAGCGCGCGTACAGCTCCTCCAGGCCGCTCATGAAGTGCTCGAAGTGCGGTGCGAGGGCCTCGGCGGGGGCCTCCGGGGCCTCGATGAGCACGCTGCGCTTGTCGGCGGGGTTGGGGATCCGCCGGGCGAAGCCCTTGCGCTGGAGCCGGTCGACCAGCCCGGTGACCGAGGCCGGGGCGAGCCCGGAGTGCTCGCCGAGTTCGCGCGCGGTGAGCGGGCCGAACCGTTGGAGCAGGTCGATGGCCTTCTCCTCGGTGCTGCTCAGTCCGTGCAGCTGCGCGAGCGCGCTGTGGAACATGACCGCGGCGGTGCTCAGCTCCCGCCCGGCCGTGTTGAGCCGGGCGATGAGCTCGCCGCGCGAGGGCTGGTCGGTGGTCGTCATGCGCTCAGATTAGCAAGCTGCTTCGCTTCGCCGAACTACTTGTTTCGCAGAACCGAACTACTTGCTATGCTTCTTTCGTCCGAACGAAACATCTTGGGCGGTGCGGCCACGGCCGGGGCCCGCCCCCACCCCTCCGAAACCGAACGAAGAAGGCCATGTCCAAGCAGCGCACCCCCATGCCCGGAGGAGCCCAGGCACCCGCCGCCGCCTCCCCGGAGACCCCGCCCGTCCACCGCCGCCGCGGCCTCGCGATGCTCGTCCTGATCGTCGCGTCCTTCATGGACCTGCTCGACACCACCATCGTCAACGTCGGCCTGCCCGCCATCCAGCAGGACGTCCACGCCACCCCCGGCCACCTGGAATGGGTCGTCGGCGGCTACACCCTGGCGTTCGCGATCGTCCTGATCACCGGCGGACGGCTCGGCGACATCATCGGCCGCCGGACGGTGTTCCTCGCCGGGGTCGCCGGCTTCACCGCCGCCTCGCTCGCCGCCGCACTCGCACAGAGCGGCGACGCGCTGGTGGCGGCCCGGGTCGTCCAGGGCGCCTTCGCCGCCCTCATGGTCCCCCAGGTCCTCGCCTCCGTGCAGGCCCTCTACCGGCCCAGGGAGCGCGCCGCGATCCTCGGCATCATCGGCGCCGTCTCCGGGATGGCCGCCGTCGCCGGCCCCCTGCTCGGCGGCTGGCTCGTCTCCGCCGACGCCTTCGGCATCGGCTGGCGCAGCATCTTCGTCATCAATGTCCCCGTCGGCGTCG
The DNA here is from genome assembly GCF_042896295.1 of Kitasatospora sp. NPDC001309. Taxonomy (NCBI): domain Bacteria; kingdom Bacillati; phylum Actinomycetota; class Actinomycetes; order Kitasatosporales; family Streptomycetaceae; genus Kitasatospora; species Kitasatospora sp. NPDC001309. The sequence continues at coordinate 182,739 of NZ_JBIAXC010000011.1, forward strand.
CCCTGCTCGTCGCCGCCCGGCTCCTGGTGCCCGACACCCGCTCGGCCCACCCGCTGCGCCTGGACGTCCCCGGCCTGCTGCTCGCCTCCACCGGCCTGTTCCTGCTGGTCTTCCCGCTGGTCGAGGGCCGGGAGTCGGGCTGGCCCGGCTGGATCCTGGCCATGCTGGCCGCCGCCCCGGTCGTGCTGGGCGGGTTCGTGGTGAACCAGCGGCGCCGGATGCGCCGGGACGGCTCGCCGCTGGCGCCGATGCACCTGTTCGGCCGGCGGGGCTTCGCCGCCGGCAGCCTCGTCCAGCTGTGCTTCTCCGGCGCCATGGCCGGGTTCTTCCTGATCCTCGCCCTCTACCTCCAGCTCGGCCTGCACTTCTCCGCCATGGCCTCCGGGCTGACGCTGCTGCCGTTCACCGCGGGCGCCTTCCTCGGCTCGGGCGTCTCGGTGCCGCTCGCCCGGAAGGCCGGCAAGCCGCTCGTCGTCCTGGGCGCCCTGATGCAGGCCGGCGGCGCCGCCTGGGTGCGCCAGGTCGTCGACTCCCACGGCGCGGGCCTGTCCGGCTGGGACCTGCTGTGGCCGCTCGCCCTGGCGGGCCTGGGCCTCGGCCTCCTCGTCGTGCCGCTGGTCGACCTCGCCCTGGCGACCGTCGACGTCCGCGAGGCCGGGGCCGCCTCCGGCGTCTACAGCACCTTCCAGCAGTTCGGCGCGGCCCTCGGCGTCGCCGTCACCGGCGTGGTCTTCTTCGGCCGCACCCACGACGGCTACGACCCCACCGTCCTGCGCACCGCCCTGCTGGCCGGCGCCCTGGTCTGCGTCGCCGGCTACCTCCTCGCCGCCCTCGCGGGCCTGTTCCTGCCCGCCAGCCGCCTGGCCCGCCACGAGCCCGCCGACGAGGAGGAGGCCGGCGACCTCCTGCCCGCCGCCCACTGACCGCTCGACCGCTCACAGCCCCTGCTCCACACCGAACCCGGAGAGAAGGAAACCCACCATGTCCGACACCACCGCCGTCCTGACCGCCGACGACCGGCTCACCCTCCAGACCGCCGCCCACGGCGTCGTCGTCCTGATGGCCGCCTCCGACCCGGGCGCGATCTCCTCCGCCAAGGCCGGCATGGCCGCCGGCAAGGCCCTCAGCTCCGCCACCGGCCTCACCGGGCGCGTCCTCGCCGAGAAGCCCAAGGGCCTCAAGCTCGACGGCAGCTCCACCGCCGACATCGCCGACCGGGTCTTCGACGCCATCCGCCGCTCCCTGGCGCTGCTGGACGCCAAGGCCCCCGAGGAGACCGGCAACTTCCGCGCCACCCTGACCGTCGCGATGCGGGCCGCCCAGCACGCCCGCCCCGGCGCCAACCCGGCCCAGGCCGCGATGGCCGACAAGATCGCCGGCATCCTCGACGGCGCCTGACCGCGCGTCGGCCGGGGCGGCTCCGCCCGACCCGGCCGACCCGCCGGACGGCCGCCGCGGTCACCCTTCGCCCCCGCCGTTCACCCCCAGGGGTGAATTCGGGGGCCGTTCGGGGGCCCGGACCAAGCCAGGTGGGCGAGCGTGCCGAACGTCAGGGCAGAGCGGTCCGGCATCCGGCCGACCGCCGGGCCGAGACGGGACATGATGGCCAGCGAGCACATCGACACCCGGCTGCTGGAAGAACTCACCGAGCAGTCACAGGACTTGAACAGCGACGCGTTGCGGATCACCCGCGGAGCGCTGACCGATCTCGCGGAGGGCACCGAGTCCCCGCGCCGGTGGTGGCAGCGCGGGGCGACCCTCGGCGCCCTGGCCGGCGGGGTCGGACTGCTGAGCACCGTGCGCGCCGCGGCGGCCTCGCCGTCGCCGTCGGCCTCCGCGTCCGCCTCCGTCTCCGCCGACGACATCAGGGCGCTGCAGACCGCCGCGTCCCTGGAGAACCTGGCGGTCAGCGTCTACCAGACCGCCGCCGGGCTTCCGTTCATCAAGGACGGCAACAAGACGGTCGCCGCGTTCATCGCCAAGACCACCGAGCAGCACCAGGCCCACGCCAAGGCCTTCAACGCCGCCGCGACCACCGCCGGCGGGCAGGCACAGGACGGCCCGGACCCGAAGTACAAGGCCGTCGTCGACCAGACGCTGCCCACCATCAAGACCCCGGCCGACGTGGTGAAGCTCGCCATCACGCTGGAGGACGTCGCCGCCCAGACGTACACCAAGAACGTCGGCCAGGTGAGCAACGCCGACCTGCGCAAGCTGTTCGCCTCGGTCGCCCCGGTCGAGGCCCAGCACCGTGCCGTCCTGCTGGCCGTGCAGGCGCTGCTCGCGGGCAACGCCGCCGATCTGATCACCATCCCGGTCGACCCGGCGAAGCTGCCCGCGGCCGCGGGCAGCGTGGGCTTCCCCGACGCCTTCTACAAGACCGACAACGCCTCCCCGATCACCGAAGGGGCCGTGAAGTGAGCACCGACCGCACCTGGGAGCCCGCCATCGGCGAGGCCGAACTCGCCCGCCTGACCCGGGACATGGACGAGGCCCACCGCGCCACCCTCCCGGTCATGCGGGAGAGCGCACGAGAGCTGGCCGAGCAGATCCGCGTCACCGGCCAGGCCGAGCTGGCCCGGCGCCGCTTCCTGCTCGGCGCGGGCGGAGTGGCCGCGGCCCTGACACTGGCCGCCTGCTCCAGCGGCAAGGACGTCAAGGACCCGGCGCCGTCCAGCCCGGCCGGCACGATGCCCGGCTCGGCGTCGGCGTCCGGGAGGTACACCGGGGACCTCCAGGTCGTCGCGCTGGCCACCGCCCTGGAGAACCAGGCCGTCGGCGCCTACCAGGCCACCCTGGACGCCGCCAAGGCCGGCAAGCTCGGCACCGTCCCCCCGGCGGTGGCGACCTTCGTCACCACCGCGATGGCCCAGCACGCCGACCACGCCAAGGCCTGGAACGCCGTCCTCACCGGCGCCGGCCTGCCCGCGATCACCGACGTGCCGCTGTCCAACCAGCCGGAGACCCTGGCCGCGCTCGGCAAGGCCGCCTCCGTCGGCGACGTCGCCAAGCTCGCCCTCGACCTGGAGGACCAGGCCGCCCAGACCTACCTCTTCGCGACCTACAACGTCACCAGCCCCGCCGGCATCGCCACCGCGGCCAGCATCGCGCCGGTCGAGGCCATGCACGCGGCCGTCCTGAACTACGTGCTCGGCCAGTACCCCGTCCCGGACGACTTCCTGCCCACCGACAAGGCCGCCAGTCCCACCCTGCTCACCGTCTGACCCGACGACCCCCGGGTCCGATGTCCCCCGGACCCGACGTCCCCGGATCCGACGACCCCAGACCGGGCGCGCGCCCGGCCCACCGGCACCCGACACCCCGCCGGCCGGGCCGGCGCGCGCCCTCCCTCCGGCCACCCGTCGCGGAGAGAGGCCTCCTTCGCCCGGACGGCGCACCCCGGAGTGCCGGTCACCGGGCCCTACGGGCCAATGGTGGTCAGCGGCGCCACCGCCGCACGGAGCGCTGGGAGCCCCCCGATGAACGAGCCGCCGGAGCCCCCGGCCGGGCCGGGGCGCGCCTCCCGGGCGGGGCGGCTGGTCCGGAGCACGGTGTCGGCGGTCCTGATCGCGCTGACCTGCGTGCTGGTGCCGGTGTCGCTGCTCACCGTCTGGGTGCACGACATCGCCCTGGACACCGGCCGGTACGTGGCGACGGTCGCCCCGCTCGCCACCGATCCGGCGATCCAGGACGCGGCGGTCGCCCGGATCACCCAGGCCGTGGACGTACGGGTGGACGGTCCGGCGGTCACCTCCGACCTGGCCGCCTGGCTGCAGGCCCACGGGCTGCCGCCCCGGGTCGCCTCGGCGGTCAAGGCGCTCGGCCCGAAGCTCGACGACGCGGTGAACCAGGTGGTCACCGAGGCCGCCACGCGGGTCGTGCACAGCGACTCCTTCGTCACGGTGTGGACCCAGGCCAACCGGGTCGCCCACACCGCCGTGGTCCAGGCCCTCACCGGTCACGGGCGGGGCGCGGTCGAGGTCACCGACGGCACGGTCACCCTCGATCTCGGCTCGGTCGTCGACCGGCTGAAGGACACGCTGGTCGCCGAGGGGCTGAGCCCGGCCGAGCGGATCCCGGACGTGGACAAGCGCATGGTGCTGTTCCAGTCCGACCGGCTGGCCCGGATCCGCGGCGCCGCACACGCCCTCGACGTGGTCGGCAACTGGCTGCCCGTGCTCACCGTGTCGCTCGGCGCCGTCGGCGTCCTGCTGGCCCGCCGCCGACGCCGGGCCCTGGTGTCCGCCGCCCTCGGAGCGGCCGGGGCCAGCCTGCTGGTGGCCCTCGCCCTGGTGGCCGCCCGCCACTACTACCTCGACCACCTGCCGCCCGCCGTGCAGTCCTCGGCCGCCGCCGCGGCCGTCTTCGACACCCTGCTGCACTTCCTGCGGATCAGCCTGCGCACCGCGACCGTGCTGGGCGTGGCGGTGGCGCTCGGCGCCTACCTGGGCGGCGCGGGACGGCTGCCGCGTGCCGCCCGCGGCCGGGCCGACCGCGCCGCGGACTCCGTCGCCCACTGGGGCGACGCCCACGGCGTGCGCGCGGGCCGGGCCGGCACCTGGACCGCCGCCCACCGCCGGTGGCTCGCCGGCACCGCCGTCCTGGTGCTGGCCCTGGTGTTCGCCCTGTGGGACGACCCGACCGCGCTGACCGTGCTGCTGCTGGTCGCGATCCTGCTCGCGGTGCTCGCCGTCCTGGCCCTGCTCGCCGCGTTCGGCCGGGCCGCCACCGGCGGGCCGGACGGTTCGGTCCTACGGTGAGAGAAGGGCCGCTGCCCGGCCCCTCCGTTCCTTCCCTTCCTCCCGTTCCTTCCTGCCCTCCCTTCCGTCCCGTCTCCCGTCCCCGTCCGCGAACCGGTACGAGGCGGCCGTCGTCGAAGGAGTCCATGCCATGACCAGCCCTGTCACCGAACCGGGCCGTACCGGCCGGCCCGCCGAGCACCGCCCCTTCGCGGCCGGGTGGACCGTCTTCGCCGCGGTCATGCTCATCGCCGCCGGCACGATGGCGGTCTTCCAGGGGATCGCCGCCATCACCAAGGACAGCCTGATCATCGTCACCCGTCACTACGTGTACTCGATGAACACCGAGGGCTGGGGCTGGATCCACGTCATCCTCGGACTCGCCGTCGCCGCCGCGGGCGTGGCCCTCTTCAGCGGCGCCCCCTGGGCCCGTGGCGTCGGCATCGTCGTCGCGGTCCTGGGGATGGTCGCCAACTTCCTGTGGCTGCCCTACTACCCGTTCTGGGCGCTCGTCCTGATCGCGATCGACGCCTTCGTCATCTGGGCGCTGTGCGTCGGACCGGCCGGCCGGAGCGCCGACGACGCCTGAGCCCGGCGCGGACGCTCACTCTTCGTCCTCCTCCGCCGCCGTCGCGACCGGGGACGTGCCCGGAGTCCCCAGCAGCCGGGCCAGCCGGCCCTGGCCGGCCAGCACGTAGCCGATGCTGATGCCGAGCGTGACGGCGGTGAACACCACGATCAGCCAGCTCAGCAGGGTGAAGACCAGACCGAGCGGGCCGAACTGCGCCACACTGCGGTTCAGCGAGCGGGGGATGTACAGCCGCGACCCCCAGGCGAGCGCCGTCAGCGCCGCGCTGGTCAGCACGGCCCCCGGCAGCAGCGGCAGCCAGGGCACCCGGCCGCCGAGCAGCAGGTGCTGGGTCCACCACCAGAGCAGGACGGCGCTGACCAGGTAGAGGAACACCCCGAGGCCGTCGCCCAGACCGAACCCGGTCCGCACCTGGCCCTGGACGATCAGGACGGCGAGCCACACCAGGAGCCAGGCGAGCCACCGCCAGGCCGCCAGGCGTCCGGCCAGGTGGGGGAGGTGCCAGCTCCGTTCGCACAGCCGTTGCAGCACCCGGCTGCAACTGGTGGCCGCGAGCAGGGTCACCACGATGCCGAGGCCGCCGTAGGTCTCGGTGGTGGCGCTCCCGCTGTCCGTCCGGAGCACCTGGGTGACCTCGTCGTAGGCGGCGCCCCGAAGCCCCAGGACGGTGCGCAGGGAGTCGGACACGCTGCTGCGCACCTCGTCGGGCATGAAGGCGGCCAGCACGAAGACCACCGGGATGGCCGTGAGGAACGCCTGGGCCGCGAGACGGGTGGCGGTGTCCAGCACGTGGATGTGGAGCAGCTGCGCCGCGAGTCGGCTGGGGAACGGGGCGTCGCGCAGCGTGGCCGTCCGCCCCCGCAGCCAGGCGGAACCGGTGCGGAACCAGCGATCGCGGCCCGGCCGACCGCGCCGTTCCGCCACCTCGCCCTCCCGTCCCGCTGCCAGCGTCTCGGATTCCGTCCAAGACTGGGCGACGGGGCGCTCACGGGCATCCCGGGCACGCCGCCGTTCGGCGCAACGGCCGGGGGAGGGCGACCGCGCGGGCGCTCAGCCGCCCTCGCGCTTGATCCACTCGCCGCCGCCCAACGGGTAGTCGTAGCCCGGGCGGTTGACGTCGGCGCTGGTGCGGAAGGGCGTGCCGCCGTTGTCGATGCGGACGGTGCCGTGGCGGTCGCCGCTGGACCAGTCCAGTGTGAGGTCCCAGCGGACGTCGTGCGCCTTGGTGTGGGCGGTGACGTAGAAGACCTCGGGGTCGGACTTGCTGACCTTGTACGGGAAGTCGCGCTGCCCGCCCTTGACGGTGATCACGGGACTGCCCCGGTCGAGGTCGATGTCGAAGGACTTGGCGTCGACGCCGCCGCCGCAGCCGACGCCCATCGAGTAGTCGTTCCAGGCCAGCGGCGCGCCCTTGGCGGTGACCCGCACGTGCAGCCCGAGCAGGACGACCGTGTCCGTGCCGGTGCCCTGGACGGTGAGGGCGACCTCCTGCTCGCCGGAGGACACCGCGCCGTAGGCGGCGGCCCAGCGCGGGGCGTCGCGCTCCGGGGCGGGCGGGCCGACCTGGGCGGGCCCGCTGTTCACCAGGAAGTGCTGGCTGCACGGGTCGGCGTAGACGTACGGGCGGGTGCCGACGGTGAGCGGCGCGGGGCCGCTGTCGGTCGAGGTCGGGGTCGGGGTCGGGGCCGCGGTCGGGGTCGGGGGCGTGGCTGAGCTCGGGGCCGGGGTCGTTTCGGCGGCGGCCGTGGGGGTGGTGGGCAGCGGTTCCGGGGCGACGGGCGTGGTGACGCTGTCCGTCGTCGTCGTCGCCGTCGTCGCCGTCGCAGCGGCGGCCTGCTGGTCGCCCTTCGCCTGGCCACCGCCGCCGCCCCAGCCCGTGGGTCGCGCGACCACCAGGACGGCCGCCACCAGGGCGACGGCCGTGGCGGACACGATCAGCGCCGTGCGGCGCCGACGCGGTGGCGCGGGCTCCGCGGACACCACCTCGACCACCGGCTCCGCCTCCGCCGCGGGCAGGTCCGCCGTGCGGGTCTCCGGCGCCCGCTGCTCGGCCCGGCGCCCCCGGGCCGCGTCGGCCAGGATCCAACTCCGGTGCAGCTCCACGAGTTCCTCGGGAGTCGCCCGGCACAACCGTCCGAAGCGCTCCGCGGACGCGAACTCGTGCGGCAGCGCCGTCCCGTTGCAGTAGCGGTGCAGCGTGGAGGTGCTGGTGTGCAGCCGCTTGGCCAGCGTCCCGTAGCTCAGCCCCGAGCGCGTCTTGAGCTCGCTCAGCAGCCGCGCGAACTCCTCCGTCCCCGCAGCCCCAGTCCCGTCCGGCACCCGACGTCTCCCGTTCCCCGCGTCCCGCCCCCGCCGGCCCGGTGCCCTCGCGCGTCACCGCTGTTCAGGGCCCGTTCCGGCGTCCCACCTTACCCATCCCGCTGAGGGACGCGGCCGCCGGCACGGACGGTTGCGCCGGTGCCGGTCGCTCGCGCCCGGTCCGGTCACGGCTGCTCAGTTGCCGTCGGGCCGACGGCTGGTGGACCGCTCCAGGTACCGGGCCGTGATCAGGTGGGAGAAGCCCATGATGGTCTCCTGCGGGCTGACACCGGTGGCGCCCGGCAGGACGCTCGCGTCGCACAGCCGCAGGTTGGTGAAGCCGTGCGGGCGTCCCTGGGCGTCGCACACGCCGCCCGGGGCGGGTGGGCCCATCGGGCAGGACGCCATGGCGTGGACGGAGATCAGGTCCCAGGTCTCGGGCCGGGCGTGCAGCGCGAAGTCGGCCACCTGCGCGGCGGTGGCCAGGCCTGCGGTGGCCGGGCTGGTGGTGGTCGGGCCGGCGGGTGCGGGCGGCAGCAGTTCGACCGCGCCGGCCTCCAGCAGGAGCTCGGCGGTGCGCCGGAAGGCGGAGCGGAGGAGGTCCCGGTCGCTCGCGGTCAGGCGGTGCCGCAGGAGCGCGCCGAGGCCGGGGACCGCCAGCAGCCGTGCGGTGCCCCGGACGCTCACCTGGGTGGTGTAGACGGCGACCCGGTCCAGCTGGGCCAGCATCCGGTCGACGGTCCCGGCGGGATGGGCGGCCAGCGCAGCGGCGAGCGACCCCGGGGTGAGGTTCGCGGGCATCACCCGCACACCCCGGTCGGCGAACTCCTGCAGCTGCGCGGTGAAGATGGTGCCCTCGGTGGCGCGGACGGATTCGCCGAACCGCGCCACGGTACGGAAGTTGACGTGGAACGCGATCGCCCGGCCCGGGCCGCGCCCGCCGATGGCGCTGCGCCGCAGCAGCAGCGCGCTGCCGATCGGGCCGGCGGCCAGGAACACCGTCTGCGGGAGGTAGCGCAGTCGCCGGCCGTCGCGCAGGGCGTGCACGGCCGTGACCCGGGTGCCGTCGTGTTCGAGCCGGACGACCCGGGTGTCCGGTTCGATGACCGCCGCGAGCCGTTCGGCGGCGGGCAGGTAGCTCACCAGCATGCTCTGCTTGGCGCCGGTGGGGCAGCCGGTGACGCACCGGTTGGCGTGCCGGCAGCCGCGCACCGCCCGGCGGGCCGGTGCCCAGCGCCAGCCGAGTCGGTCGGCCGCCTGGCCGAGCAGCACCGAGTCGCGGTTCCCCGGCCCGGGCTGCTGGTCGACGACACCGAGGCGCCGTTCCACCTCGGCCAGGTGGGGGGCGAGGTGGTGGGCCCGGAAGCCGTCGACGCCGGCGGACGCCCAGCACTCCAGCAGGTGTTCGGGAGGTCGCCAGAGCAGCCCGCCGTTGACCACGGTGGTTCCTCCGACGCAACGCCCCTCACCGAAGGGGATGGTGGGCGCGCCGTGGATGGGCACCAGACCGCCCTGGCGGTAGAGCAGGCGCAGGTTCTCCGCCGGGGACGCCCGGGTGATCCGCGTCTGCGGGACGAGCGGGCCCTCCTCCAGGACGTGGACCTCCCGGCCCGCGCCGGCGAGTTCCAGGGCCGCGGTGCTGCCGCCGGCTCCCGAGCCGATCACCAGGGCGTCGCAGCGGACGGTGCGGACGGTCCCGGTCATCGGAGCTCCTGCGGCGGAGCAGCGGAGAGTCCGTCCGGAGGCCCGTCCAGGGCGCCGTGCAGGGCCAACGCCAGGCTCACCCTGAGCAGTTCGGCGCAACCGGGCACCGTGGACAGTCGGTCGGCGACCCGTTGCGGACGGGCCCGGTCCGCGGTGCCCCGGAGCGGGCCCCGCGGGTCCGCGAGGACGACGGCGACCGGGAACACCCGCATCAGCAGGGCGAACACCAGGCGGTACGGCGTCGGGAGGGCGGCCAGGGTGGCGGCCGTGTGCCGGACCGCGGCGGCCTGGCGGGACGGTTCGGACAGGGCCGTGCAGCGGCCCGCCCAGAGCGGCGGGAGCCCGGCGGAGCGTACGCGCCGTTCCCAGACCCGCAGGCGACGGTGCTCCCGCGCGGTACCGGGCCCTGCGGCGGGCGGTACGGGACGCGTCGACGGGGAGCTCATGCGGTGACCTTCTCCCTGGCCAGACCTGCCAGGAGGCGGGGCATTCCCTTGGCCAGCACCGCGTCCAGGGCCGCCAGGAAGAGGTCGACGTCGGAGTCCTCGGCCACCAGGGGAGGCGCGGCGATCAGCGGGAGGTCGTGGTTGGAGCCGTAGTAGGTGAGCACACCGTGGTCGCGGTAGAGGGCGGCGACCACGGCGGCGGTCGCCAGCTTGGCCCCGGCCTGCGGGTCGCGCGCGAAGGAGGACGGCAGCAGGCGCAGCGCGTGGTCGAGGGCGGCCGGACCGTGGCGCAGGACGACGCCCTGGAGGGCCCCGGTGCCGCGCACCTCCGCGATCAGGTGCGGGTGCCCGGCGGCGAGGGCGGTGAGGCCGCGGCGCAGCCGCTCGCCGAGGCGGCGGGCCCTGGCGGGGTAGTCGTCGTCGACCGCGATCGCCACGGCCTCCAGCGCGGTGACCGTCTCCTCGCCGAAGCCGTAGTAGGTGGTGCTGTGCAGGGTGGCGTCGGGGAGCGAGTCGTAGGCCCTGCGGAAGACGGGCTCCCTGGCCACGTAGCCGGAGATGGACGCCTTGCCGCCGCCGAAGGACTTGGAAGTGGTCACCACGTCCGGGACCAGGCCGGGGTGGCGCATGAAGTGGAAGAGCGAACCGGTCCTGCCCCAGGCGGTGTAGACCTCGTCGAAGACCAGGACGATGTCGTGCTCGGTGCACAGTCGGCGCGCCTCGCGCAGGAACTCCTCCGAGCACTCGCGGAGACTGGAGGCGCTGAACGGTTCCAGGACCAGCGCGTAGACGTCGCTCCCGCCCTCGGGCGTGGTGTGCCGGTCCAGGGCCAGTTCGAGGGAGCGGAGGTCGTCGAAGGCGAAGCCGTCCGTGCCGGGGATCCGCGGGAAGGTGAAGTGCACCTCCGGCGAGGCGGTCAGGCTTCCGGCACCGAGCAGCTTGCCGTGGAAGGCGATGTCGCTGTGCAGGACGGTGCCGCGATGGCCGCGGTGGTACTTGTACGCCATCTTGAGGGCGCCCTCGACGGCCTCCGCGCCCGAGTTGGGGAAGTAGCTGACGTCGAGGTCCGCGGGCAGCAGCTGGGCCAGGTTGTGCCCGAGCGCGGCGACGTACGGGGAGAAGTAGTTCTTGTGCACCTCCATCCGCCGCCGTTCCTGGAAGCGCCGGCGGGCGGCCAGGATGCGGGGGTGGTTGTGGCCGTGGTTCAGGACGCCGATCCCGCCGGTGAAGTCCAGGACCCGCCGCCCGTCGCGCAGGGTGATCCAGCAGCCGGAGGCGCTGTCCACGACGTCGCGGCCGAAGCCGAAGGCGGAGAGCAGCGTCACCTGGCCCCGGCTGACATGGCGCCGGTAGAGCTCGTGCACCCGGGCGATGGGCATCCGCTCGCAATCCTCGGTGCTGATCAGGGAGTTCATGGCGTCCCCTCCTCGGGGCCGGACCGCGGACCGGCGCCGTGCCCGGCGACGGGAGGTCGTGGGTCGGGGGCGGTGCGGCGGGCGGTGCGCACCCGGTCGGCGATCAGGCGCCCGGCGTGCCTTCCCTGCCGTAGGGCGTAGTTGGTGCCCCGGTCCTGGGGGTAGACCTGGGCCATGCTGGCCAGGTAGAGCCCCGGCACGTCCGTCTCCATCGCCGGGATGCGGTCGGAGTAGTGCGGGGTGATGACCGGCTGGGCGTGGTCGGCCCGCCAGACGTGGTGGCGCCGGACCCAGTCGCGGTGGAACCGCGGGAACATCCGGCGCAGGTGCGGGAGGCTGGCGTGGAACACCGCTTCGTCGTCCATCCGGTACAGCGCGGCGCTGGTCGGGAGGTAGGCGGACAGGTAGACCAGGTGGCTCCCGGCGTAGGCGTCGGAGGCCTCCAGGTTGGTGTGCTCGATGACGCCGACGTAGGGGAACGAGGGGTCGGTGACGTTGAGCCAGTAGGTGTCCGACAGGGACCGGTCGGTCTGCAGCACCAGGCACAGATTGGCGAGGTAGGGGATGTCGGACAGTCGCCGGCGCACGGCGGGCACGTCCGGGTGGGGCGGTGGTCCGGCGGCGGCGGGGGCGAGGAAGCCGGCGAGCAGGTCCGGTGCCGTGGTGGCCAGGACCCGCCGTGCGGGCAGCACGCCGCTCCCGGTGCGGACCCCGCACACCCCGCGGGCGTCGGTCAGCACCTGCCGCACCGGGGTGTCCGTGCAGATCCGGACCCCCAGTTCGGACAGGCGCGCGACCCACGCGTCCAGCAGGGCGGCGCAGCCACCCCGCAGGTAGTAGAGGACCTCGCGGCCGCTGTGCGACCGGCTGCCACCGCGCAGGTGGAGCTTGGTCCACATCCAGGTGGCGCCGACCTCGGTCGCGTACTCGCCGAACTTGCCCTCCAGCAGCGGGCGCCAGACCGTCTCGTAGACCTGCGGCCCGCTCAGCTCCACCAGCCACTCGCGGGCCGTGAGGTCCTCCAACTCCCGCCAGTGCTTCACCCGGTGGGCCCGCACCGCGGACCGGCCCAGCCGGACCCGGTCGGCCAGCGGGAGGGGGGCGAAGCGCAGCACGTCCCACGGGCTCGACAGGCGGTACACCGAGTTCGCGTAGTAGACGCCGGTCCGGGTCCGGTGCGGCTGGAGCAGGTCGGAGCAGCCGAGTTCCGCGCACAGCCCCTGGACCTCCAGGTCGGAGGAGAACCAGTGGTGGTAGAAGCGTTCGAGCCGGGCTCCCCCGACCTCGAACGAGCCCGCCAGGCCGCCGACGTACGGCTCACGCTCCAGCACCCGGCAGGGCACCCCGGCCAGGGCGAGCTCGTGGGCGGCGGCCAGGCCGGTGAACCCGCCGCCGATCACCAGGACCTCGTCGCCGGGCCCCGGGGTCGCGCTGTTCTCGAGCATCGCTGCTCCCTTCGAATCCTCCGGGGCCGTTCCGTCCGAAGGCGGGCCGTTCCGTCCGAAGGCGATGGGTGTGGGAGGTGCGGGAGGGGTGGAAGGTCGGGCGGCGCGGGCCGGGCCTCGTCGGCATCGGAGGCGTCCGCCGGCCCCCGAAGGGGGCGCCGCCGCAGGGGGGAGGGCAGGGGAACCGCCACAGGCGGTCCGGGCTCCCAGAGGACCGTAGCACCGTACCCGGCGTCCGGCCTGTGGAGGGGCCGCTGACCTGCCGCGATTCATGGCTCTCCGGCTATCGGTCCAGCCGCGGGCGACCGTCGGGGCGGGCGCTCGCCCGACGCCGTTCCGGTTGCCCCGCTCCTCGCGCAGCCGACATCATCGAGGCGGGAACCGGTCGCGTCGGCGACCGTCGTGCCCGATCAGGAAGGCGACGAGCGATGGACGCCATGCCACAGCGGCCCCTGCGGTACGCCGTCGGACTGCCCAACCGGCGCGAGTACGCGGATCCCCGCCTGCTCCGCGAACTGGGAGTGCTGGCGGAACGGTCCGGCTGGGACGGCTTCTTCCTCTGGGACGGCCAGGTCGCGGAGCACCCGGACGAGCACCTCACCGACTCGTGGACCACGCTCGCCGCGATCGCCGCCGACACGGAGCGCCTGCGGCTCGGCGTCATGGTGAGCGTGCTCGCCCTCAAGCGCCCCGCCGAAGTCGCCCGCGCCACCGTCGCGTTGGACCTGCTCAGCGGCGGGCGGCTGATCTTCGGCGCCGGCCTCGGGTCCTCCGAGGCCGAGTTCCAAGCACTGGGCCAGGATCCGGACCCACGGGTGCGCGCGGAGAAGCTGGACGAAGCCCTCCACGTCCTCGACGGGCTGTGGACGGGCCGGCCGTTCACCTTCCACGGCCGCTGGTTCACCGTCACGGACCTCACCTTCCAGCCGGTGAGCCCGCAACGCCCGCGCATCCCGGTGTGGATCGCCGGCACCTGGCCCTCGCGACGCCCCATGCGGCGGGCCGCACAGTGGGACGGCGTCTTCCCCACGCGGGCGGGGGTGGGCCACACCGAGATGATGCCTCCTGCCGACCTGGAAACCGTGGTCTCCTACGTCCGCGCCCAACGGGCCGTCCGGAACGGGCAGTTCGACGCCCCCTCCGACGCCCCCTCCGACGCCTCCTCCGATGCCTCCTTCGACGTCGTCATGGAGGGTCGGACGTCCGGGTTGCGGCGGGACGCCGACGCGATGGTCGTCGCCCCGTACCGGGCGGCCGGCCTCACCTGGTGGGTGGAGAAACTGGGCTGGTTCCGGGGCCCGGTCGAACTCGTCCGTGCCCGGATCCGATCCGGACCCCCCGTTCCCGTCGACCCGGGAGCCGATCCCGTCGGGACCGGGTGCCGGACGGAGCCGGTCGTCGGACGGCCGTGAAAATCGCCTGACAACTGGGCCCGGTTCCCCGATCGTCGCCCGCGACGGGGAGCAGGTCGTCTGGTCGGGCTGGCGCAACTCGGCTACCCGTGGCCGCCGGTCGACCCGGATTTCGGCTGACCGACCGGACCGGGGGCGCGGTCGTCGGCGCGGGCCCCGCCGACGGGCCGCTCACGGCAGCCAGTGCACCGGGGAAGCCCGGCGGACGTGGACCAGGACGTCGAACGCCTCGGCCAGGGAGTCCACGGCGAGGTGCTCGACGGCGTCGCGCTCCGGGGTGTAGAGGCCGCTGACCACCCGGGCCTTGGCCGGGCCGTCCCACTCGCGGCGGACCTCCTCCCGGCGCAGGTCCAGCCAGCGGGCGGGCAGGCCGGGCTCGCCGAGCCTCGCGTCGACCAGGTCCGCGGCCGGTGCGGGGGCGACGGCGGCCCCGAGGTCGCCGTGGTGGAAGCCGATCGCCACCGAGACGTACCGCGCGCCGTAGCGCCCGCGGAGCAGACTGCCGGCAGTGGCCTGCGGGCCCCGCTCGGGTGCGACGCCGAGCACCGCCTCGGTCGCCGCGGTGTGGGCGATGCCGTCCCAGTAGACGGTGCGCAGGCCGGTGCGGTGCTGGAAGGCGGCGATGGCCCCCGCCCACAGTTCGGCCTCGCCCGCGTAGGTGCCGCGCCCGGCGACGCTGCGCTCGTGGAAGTCCACGATCAGCCGCATCCTGGCGAGTGCGTCACCTTCACCTTCGCCGTCACCGGATCCGGCTCCGGTGCCGGGCAGGGACTCGACCAACGCCCGTGCGGCGCGGGCGTGTTCGGCGAAGGGCCGACCGGGGTGGACGCCCCGAGCCCGCTGCACGTGCTCGTCGATCCGATGGGCCGTACGGATCGGCTCCAGGTGGGCCGCCAGTTCCGCGAGCCGCTCCGGCGCCATCGTGCGCACCTGCGCGAGGACGGCGTCGTAGTCGGCGTCCCCGGCCTGGACCGGCTTCACCCCGAGGATCCGGACCGGGTCGTCCGGGTGGTCACGGTTGAAGGCCCGGATCCACTCCAGCGCGCCGGCCATCTCCTCGGTGCGCCCCGGCCGCCAGGCCCCGGCCAGGGCGTCCGCCGTCGAGCCCTCGCCGCCGCGTACGTACGCGTCGAGGGCTTCACCGACTCCCGCGCCGTCCTGGACGGCCAGGGCGCGGAAGCCGCGGTCCCGGACGAGTCGGCGGAAGAGCTGGTCCCGTACCCCGAAGGTCTCCCGGGAGAAGCGGGTGGACTCGCCGAGGCCGACCACCACCGCCCCAGTGGCCAGTCGCCCGGCGATCCGGTCGAGTTCGACGTCGGGCAGGGGGAGGGCGGCGTCGGTGTGCGGGCGGGGAGCTGCGGTGGTGTTCGGCATGGCGATCAGTCTCGATCCTCAAGCTGACTTGAGGTCAAGAGCGGGGTGCGACGGGGTCAGGCCGTGCCGCCGGGGGCCGGGGTGAAGGTGGTGTCGAGCCAGTCGAAGGCGACCTGCTGGAAGCGCGCCATGGCGCCCATGTGGCAGTGCTCGCCCGCGCCTTCGGACTCGGGGAGGGTGATCAGGGTGTGCGGGCAGGTCAGGGCGGCCGCGACCCGCTGGGGCTCGCCGCGGAAGAACTGGTCGTCCTCGGCATCCAGGACGAGGGTGGGGCAGGCGATGAGCGGGGCTACGCCGTCGAGGGTGTAGGCGGCGGTCCGGCGGATGTAGTCCGAGGCGGAGCTCGCGCCGAAGGCCCACACGCCGTTGCGCAGCGCCCAGCGCAGCTGGGTGACCGCTTGCATCATCAGGCCGAGCACCGGGTCGGCGAGGTCGTCGCGCCCGCTCTCGACCCAGTCCAGGAGGAACGGCGGCATGACCCGGGTGTGGGCGTTGTGGTAGTCGTACAGGCCGTCGTCCAGGACGAGGGCGGCCAGCCGGTGTTCGAAAGCGGCGGCGCGGGCGGTGAGGTAGCCGCCGAGGCTGTAGCCGAACAGGGCGATCCGGTCGGGGGCGATCTCCGGGCGGGTGAGGGCGTAGTCGACCACCGGGGTGACCACGGCCTCCCAGTCGGGGCGGAAGGTGAGCCCCTGCTCGCGCAGTACGGCGCCCTGGCCGGGGCCGTCGTAGGCCAGCACGTTGTAGCCGCGGCGCAGTGCGGCCGCGCCGATGACGAAGTAGGCCTCCTCCAGGGTGGAGTCGAAGCCGCTGGTGAAGACGACGGTCGGGCGGGGGAGGCCGGAGTTGTCGACCAGGAAGAGGTACCCGGGGAGGGTGGTGTCCTGGTAGGGGATGCGCACGGCCTCGACGGGGTGGTCCAGCAGTCCGGCGGCGGTGGCGAAGGTCTCGCGGGAGAGCGCGGAGAGGGCCTTGACCTCGGGGTCGTGGGCGGGGTCGTCGCGACGGTAGAACTCGGCGGTGCGGTAGTAGTTCGAGGCGCGCAGCAGGGCCTCGCGGGCGCTGACCCGGTGGCCGGCGGCGAGGGCGGCGGTGCCGATGGCGTGGACGCGCTGCGCGGTCCGCTTCCACTCGCGCAGCCAGGCCTCCTCGTCGCCCGCGGCGACGTTGCGGAGGGTGGTCAGGACCTCGCCCAGGTCGGCGCCGCCGTCGTTGGCGAAGCCGGCCGCGCGCAGGGCCTCGAAGGAGAAGGACTCGTCGTCGTACAGGAACTGCATGGTGCACCCCAGACCGTTTGTCGAGACGGAACGGTTTCGTCTCGCCTTCGAGGTCGACGATAGACCTCGCCCAGTCGAGACGCAACCGTTCCGCCTCGTGTAGGTTCGGGGCATGCCCAGCACCCCCGCGCCCCCGCCCCCGCCCTCGACCCCCGCCCCCGGCCGCGCCCCTGCCCCTGGCCGCGCCCCCGCACGCAGGCTGCCCGGCGGGCCCGTCCTCCAGGACTCGGTGACCGAGGCCATCGCCGAAGCGTTCTTCGAGGAGCTCGCCGCGGTCGGCTACGCCCGGCTCTCCCTGGAGGCCGTGGCCAAGCGCGCCGGCGCGGGCAAGGCGGCCATCTACCGCCGCTGGGCCTCCAAGCTGGAGATGACCGTCGACCTGGTCTCCGCCGTCGCCGTCGCCGAGTCCGGACCTGCCGACACCGGAACCCTGCGCGGCGACGTCCTGGCCTTCGTCACCGAGGTCGCCGACGCGCTCAACCAGCGGCTCCCCGCGCGGATCATCCCCGACCTGCTCGCCGAGGCCGGCCGCACCCCCGAACTGGCCCAGGCCCTGCTCACCAACGTCCGCGACGCGCGTCGCGGCAGGGCCACCCAGCTCCTGGAACGGGCGGTCGACCGCGGCGAGCTCCCCGCCGACGTGGACCGCGAGATCGCCCTCGACCTCCTGGTCGGCCCGCTCTACTGGCGCCTCGCCGTGGTCCACACCCCGACCGCCCCCGACCACCTCGACCGCCTCACCGACAAGCTGCTCGCGGCCTTCCGCGCCTGACGGGGTGCGGCGCGGCGAGGGCCGCCCGCGCGACGGCGGACGGGTGACGGGCGGGGCGGTACGGGCCCGACCTCCCGTCAGGCGGCCCGGCGTGGTGCCACTATCTGGGGCGTATCGGCGCATCCGGCGCGATTCGACCGGTTCCCCCAAGGAGGAGCTCCGCAATGAGCCGTCGCACCCACCGCCCCGCCATGCTCGTGGCCCTGGCGTTCGTCCTCGCCCCGCTCGCCGGCTGCAGCGGCGCCGGCGTCAGCGGCGCGGGCCCGGTGGCCGTCGCGCCCCCGCCGCCGGAGAAGGCCTTCGGTCAGGCGTGCGCCGCGCTGCCCGGCCAGGGTGCCGGCAGCCTGGAGGCGATGGGCGGCACGCCCGTCCTGACCGCGATCGACCAGACCAAGGACCTCTCCCAGCTGTCCACGCTGGTGAAGACCGCCAAGGCCAAGGACATCTTCGACTCGATGGAGAACGTCACGGTCTTCGCCCCGAACGACGCCGCCTTCGCCAAGCTGACGGAGGACCAGAAGAAGGCCCTCGGCACCCAGCAGGGCGCCGGCGACCTGGTCCGCAAGCTCATCGTCGTCCGCGACCTGCGCAAGGACGACCTCCAGGACAAGCAGTACAACTCGCTGCAGGGCGCCGTCATCAAGGCCAGTGGCAGCGGCGAGGACTACCGCATCGGCGGGGCCCAGGTGCTCTGCGGCAGCATCAAGACGGCCAACGCCCGGCTGGCGATCCTGGACACGGTGCCGGCCTTCGGCTGACACCCCTCTCCCGTGGCGGGCCGGTCCCCTGGACCGGCCCGCCTTGCGTTTCCGCTCTCCCGTCCGGCTCCTGTTCGCCCGTTGTCCCGCCGTTGTCCCGCCGTCGTCCGCCCGTCGTCCGCCCCTCCTCCGGCCGCTGCGCCGAACGATGTCCGGCGCTGGGCCGAAAGCGGGCATTCCGGCACGAAAATACGATGACACGATGTCAGGTCATCCGTACCGGGCGTTGACCTCGGCAATTCTCTTGCCCACGCACGCGGGCATTCGCGTGACGGTCCTGTTGTCCGCCCACCCACGTCGTCGTGGGTGGGCGGTCGCGAGAGGAGACGCCGGATGGCTCCGGTGAGGTCGTTGCTCGGCGGTCGGTTCTCGACGGCCATGCGTGGTGTGCTCGCGCTGCTCTGCCTGCTGCCCCAGGGCGGACTGGCGCTGGCCGCCGCCCCGCCCGCGTACGCGCCCCAGGAGCCGTCCGAGGAGCAGCGGGCGCTGGTGGCGTGCACGCCGACCGGCACCTTCACCAACTGCACCCGGTTCACCTACAGCGGCGGCGACCAGACCTTCACCGTGCCGGCCGGTGTCACCAGCGTCTACGCGCGGCTCTGGGGCGGTGGTGGTGGCGGCTCGCCGAGCGCCTACTACACCGGTCAGTTCGGCGGCGGTGGCGGCGGCTACACCACCGGCACCATCGCCGTGACGCCCGGTCAGAGCCTGACCGTCACCTCCGGTCAGGGCGGTCTGATGAACCGGACCACCGCGGTGTACGGCGGCGGCGGTCCCGGCGGCCGGGGCGGGGCCGGCGGAGGCCTGGCGACGGGCGCCAGCGGCGGCGGCATGAGCGCCGTGTGGAACGGCAACTACGGCGGCACCCCGCTGCTGATCGCCGGCGGCGGCGGCGGTTCCTCGCCGGGCGCCGACACCGGCACCCCCGCCGCGGGCGGCGGCGGCGGGACCAGTGGCGGCCAGGACAACCGCCCGGCGAGCTCCGGCCGCGGCGGCACCCAGAGCGCCGGCGGCGCGGCCGCCACCCAGACCAGCTGCGGCAGCGCCACGGCGGGCAGCCGCTTCCTCGGCGGCAGCGGTGCGCCCAACAACAACGAGGGCGGCGGCGGTGGCGGCGGCGGCCTGTACGGCGGCGGTGGCGGCGCCTGCCAGGGCCCGAGCTCCCTGGAGCTCAACGGCATGGGCGGTGGCGGCTCCGGCTACACCGGCGGCACCGGGGTGACCAACGCGCAGACCGCCGCCGGCGCCAACAGCGCCGCCAACGGCCAGGGCGGCCTGGCCGCAGGACGCGACGACGCGCTCTACGGCTCCGGCATCGGCAACGGCGGCGGCACCGCCAACGGCGGCAACGGCGAGGTCACCCTGGAGTGGGTGACGCAGATCGGCCTGTCCATCAGGAAGACGGCCGCCCCGACCACCTACGTCCCGGGCCAGACCCTCACCTACACCGTCGTCGTCAGCAACGCCGGTCCGGCACCCGCCGTCGGCGCGGCGGTCCGGGACGCGCTGCCCGCCGCGCTGTCCGGGTTCACCTGGACCTGTGCGGCCGGCTCCGCGAGCAGCGGCTGCGGCGACGCGAGCGGCACGGGCAGCATCGACACGACGGCGACGGTCGCGGTGAACGACTCCGTGACGTACACGGTGACCGGCACGGTCCCGTCCGGGACCACCGGCACCCTGTCGAACACCGCGACGGTGACCCGCCCCAGCGCCACGACGGACCCGAACTGCGGACCGACCTGCTCCAGCTCCGTCGACACCCCGGGCCGGGTGACCACCGGACTGTCGGTGACCAAGACGCCCGACAAGAACCCGTACGTGCCCGGGCAGCCGCTGACCTACACCATCGTGGTGAAGAACGCCGGCCCCTCGGACGCCGTCGGCACCTCGGTCGCGGACAAGCTGCCCAACGCGATCCAGGGCTTCACCTGGAGGTGCACGGCCTCCAGCGGCAGTAGCTGTGGTGCCACCGCGTCCGGCACGGGCGACATCAACACGACGGTGAACATCCTGGCGGGCGGCCAGGTGAGCTACACGCTCACCGGCACGGTGCCGTCGGACGCGAACGGCTCACTGGACAACCGCGCCACGGTCACCCCGCCCACCGGCGCCACCGACCCGAACTGCTCACCGAAGTGCACCAGCACCGCCAACCCCATCCCGCCGGGCAACCAGGCGAACCTGGTCGTCTCCAAGACCCTGCTGACCAGTCCGGTGGTGCCGGGCCAGCAGGTCAAGTGGCAGGTGAAGGTCACCAACAACGGGCCCTCCCGGGCCCGCAACGTCGTCGTGACCGACCAGGTCCCGGCCGGGGTCACCGGGGCTGCCATGGTCAACGACCAGGACGGCAGCGCCTGCCCGGTCGCCAACGGCACGGCCACGTGCCCCGCCGTCGAGATCCCGGTCAACGGCACCGCCAGCTGGACGCTCAGCGGCACGCTCGACCCCAACGCCACCACCACGCCGACCAACTCCGCCGTCGTCACCGGCGGCCCCGACCCGTCGGCGTCCTCGCGCACCGCGGTCGCCTCGCCGACCGCGACGCCCACGCCGCAGGCCGGCCTGACCATCTCGAAGACGCTGCTGACCAGCCCGGTGGTGCCCGGGCAGCAGATCCAGTGGCGGGTGACGGTCGCCAACAGCGGCCCGTCACGGGCGCGGAACGTGGTCGTGACCGACCAGGTGCCGGCCGGGGTGAGCGGCGCTTCGATGAAGGCCGACGCGGACGGGACCGCCTGCTCGATCAGTGGTGGTGTCGCGACCTGCCCGGCGGTGGAGATCCCGGCGGGCTCGTCCGCGAGCTGGACACTGAGCGGCACGCTCTCGCCCGATGCGACGACGACCCCGACGAACACGGCGGTGGTGACGGGCGGTCCCGACCCGTCGGCGACCGCCCGTACGGCGGTGGCCTCGCCGAGCGCCCTGCCGACGCCGCAGGCCAACCTGATCGTCTCCAAGTCCCTGCTGACCAGCCCGGTGGTGCCCGGGCAGCAGATCCAGTGGCGGGTGACCGTCACCAACAACGGCCCGTCGCGGGCGCGGAACGTGGTCGTGACCGACCAGGTGCCGGCCGGGGTGAGCGGCGCTTCGATGAAGGCCGACGCGGACGGGACCGCCTGCTCGATCAGCGGTGGTGTCGCGACGTGTCCGGCGGTGGAGATCCCGGCGGGCTCGTCCGCGAGCTGGACGCTCAGCGGCTCGCTCGACCCCAACGCCACCACCACGCCGACGAACACGGTGACGGTGACGGGCGGGCCCGACCCGTCGGCCTCGACCCGCACCGCCGTGGCCTCGCCGACCGCCGCGCCCACGCCGCAGGCGGGCCTCAAGGTCTCCAAGTCGCTGGTGACCAGCCCGGTGGTGCCCGGCCAGCAGATCCAGTGGCAGATCAACGTCTTCAACTCCGGTCCGTCGCGGGCCCGGAACGTGGTGGTCGCCGACCAGATCCCGGCCGGGGTCAACAACGCCACCATGACCGGGCCGAACGGCACCACCTGCCCGATCGCCAACGGCGTCGCCACCTGCCCGGCGGTCGAGATCCCGGCCGGCCAGGCGCTGAACTGGACGCTCACCGGGACGCTGGACCCGAACGCCACGGCGACGCCGACGAACACGGTGACGGTGACGGGCGGTCCCGATCCGACGGCTGCCACGCACACGGCGGTGGCGTCCCCGTCCAACTCGCCGGTGCCGCAGGCGAACCTGGCCGTCTCGAAGGTGCTGCTGACGAGCCCAGTGGTGCCGGGGCAGCAGGTGCAGTGGCAGGTGTCGGTGACCAACAACGGGCCTTCGCGGGCGCGCAATGTGGTCGTGACGGATCAGGTGCCGGCTGGGGTGGGCGGTGCGTCGATGGCGGGTTCGGACGGTTCCACCTGTCCGATCAGTGGTGGTGTGGCGACGTGTCCTGCGGTGGAGATCCCGGCGGGGCAGACGATGACGTGGACGCTCTCCGGGACGCTGGACCCGAACGCCACGGCGACGCCTTCGAACACGGTGACGGTGACGGGTGGTCCGGATCCGACGGCTGCCACGCACACGGCGGTGGCGTCTCCGTCCAACTCGCCTTCGCCGCAGGCCAATCTGACTGTGTCGAAGGTGCTGCTCACCAATCCGGTGGTGCCCGGTCAGCAGGTGCAGTGGCGGGTGTCCGTCACGAACAACGGTCCGTCGAGGGCCCGGAACGTGGTGGTGACGGACCAGGTGCCGTCCGATGTCGCCGATGCCTCGATGCGGGCCGATGCGAGTGGGGCTGCCTGCCCGATCAGTGGTGGTGTGGCGACGTGTCCGGCGGTGGAGATTCCGGCCGGTCAGACGGTGACCTGGACGTTGACGGGAACGCTCGCCTCCGATGCGACGGCGACGCCTTCGAACACGGTGACGGTGACGGGTGGTCCGGATCCGATGGCGTCCACGCACACGGCGGTAGCGTCTCCGTCGAACTCGCCTTCGCTGCAGGCGAATCTGTCGGTGTCGAAGGTGCTGCTCACGAATCCGGTGGTGCCGGGTCAGCAGATTCAGTGGCAGGTGTCGGTCACGAACAGCGGGCCGTCGCGGGCGCGGAACGTGGTGGTGACGGATCAGGTGCCGTCGGGGGTGAGCGGTGCGTCGATGGCGGGTTCGGACGGTTCCACCTGTGCGATCAGTGGTGGTGTGGCGACGTGTCCGGCGGTGGAGATCCCGGCCGGGCAGACGATGACCTGGACGCTCTCCGGGACGCTGGACCCGAACGCGACCACCACGCCGACCAACTCCGTGACAGTGACCGGCGGTCCTGACCCGACGGCGTCCAGCCACACGGCGGTGGCCTCGCCGACCTCGTCGCCCACGCCGCAGGCCGGGCTGAGTATCGGCAAGGTGCTGCTGACGAACCCGGTCGTGCCGGGCCAGCAGATCCAGTGGCAGGTGACGGTCACCAACAACGGGCCCTCGCGCGCCCGGAACGTCGTCGTCACCGACCAGGTACCGGCGAGCGTCAACGGCGCGTCGATGACGGCAGACGCCGACGGCGCCAACTGCCCCGTCAGCAGCGGGGTTGCGACCTGCCCCGCTGTGGAGATCCCGGCCGGGCAGGCCCTCACCTGGACGCTCACCGGCACGCTCTCGCCCGACGCGACGACCACCCCGACGAACACGGCGGTCGTCACCGGCGGCCCCGACCCGGCGGCCACGGCCCGTACGGCGGTCGCCTCGCCAAGCTCCTCGCCGACGCCGCAGGCCAAGCTCGTCGTCTCGAAGGCGTTGCTCACCGATCCGGTGGTGCCGGGCCAGCAGGTGCAGTGGCGGGTGACGGTCACGAACAACGGGCCTTCGCGGGCTCGGAACGTCGTGGTCACGGATGCGGTGCCGGCGGGTGTGAACGACCCGAGCATGGTGGCCTCCGACGGGACCGCCTGCCCGATCGCGAACGGGACGGCGACGTGTCCGGCGGTGGAGATCCCTGCGGGCTCGTCCGCGACCTGGACGTTGACGGGCACGCTGGCGCCGGATGCGACCGTGACGCCGACGAACACGGCGGTGGTGACGGGCGGTCCTGATCCGACGGCGACCGCGCACACCGCTGTCGCTTCGCCGACCTCGACGCCTTCGCCTCAGGCGAAGCTCGTCGTCTCGAAGGTGCTGCTCACGGATCCTGTGGTTCCGGGTCAGCAGGTGCAGTGGCGGGTGTCGGTCACGAACAACGGTCCTTCGCGGGCGCGGAACGTGGTGGTGACGGATCAGGTGCCGTCGGGGGTGAGCGGTGCTTCGATGACGGGTTCGGACGGTTCCACCTGCCCGATCGCCAGCGGTGTCGCGACGTGTCCCGCGGTGGAGATCCCGGCCGGGCAGACGATGACGTGGACGCTCTCCGGCACGCTGGATGCGAACGCGACGACCACGCCGACCAACACGGCGGTCGTCACGGGCGGTCCTGACCCGACGGCGACCGCGCACACCGCCGTCGCCTCGCCGAGCACGTCGCCCTCGCCTCGTGCGAACCTCACCGTCTCGAAGTCGCTGCTGACGAACCCGGTGGTGCCGGGTCAGCAGGTGCAGTGGCAGGTGAGCGTCACGAACAACGGTCCTTCGCGGGCGCGGAACGTGGTGGTGACCGATCAGGTGCCGTCCGGGGTGAACGGTGCCTCGATGAAGGCGGATGCTGACGGCTCCACCTGCCCGATCGCCAGCGGTGTCGCGACGTGTCCCGCAGTGGAGATCCCGGCCGGCCAGACGATGACCTGGACACTCTCCGGCACGCTGGACCCGAACGCGACTGCGACCCCCGGCAATACGGTGACGGTGACGGGTGGCCCGGACCCGACGGCGTCCACGCACACAGCGGTGGCGTCTCCGTCCAACTCGCCTTCCCCGCAGGCGAATCTGACCGTGTCGAAGTCGCTGCTGACGAACCCGGTGGTGCCCGGTCAGCAGATCCAGTGGCAGGTGTCGGTGACCAACAACGGGCCGTCGCGGGCTCGGAACGTCGTGGTCACGGATACGGTGCCGTCCGGGGTGAACGACGCCTCGATGCGGGCCGACGCCGGTGGGGTCGCCTGCCCGATCAGTGGTGGTGCGGCGACGTGTCCGGCGGTGGAGATTCCGGCAGGGCAGACGATGACCTGGACGTTGACGGGAACGCTCGCCTCCGATGCGACGGCGACGCCGTCGAACACCGTGACGGTCACGGGTGGTCCGGACCCGACTGCCGCCACGCACACGGCGGTGGCTTCGCCGTCGAACTCGCCGTTGCCGCAGGCGAATCTGTCGGTGTCGAAGGTGCTGCTGACGAACCCGGTGGTGCCGGGTCAGCAGATCCAGTGGCAGGTGAGCGTCACCAACAACGGGCCTTCGCGGGCGCGCAATGTGGTGGTGACCGATCGGGTGCCGGTTGGGGTGAGCGGTGCCTCGATGACGGGTTCGGACGGTTCCACCTGCCCGGTCGCCAGCGGTGTCGCGATGTGTCCGGCGGTGGAGATCCCGGCCGGCCAGACGATGACGTGGACACTCTCCGGGACGCTGGACCCGAACGCGACCACCACGCCGACCAACTCCGTGACGGTGACCGGCGGTCCCGACCCGACGACGACCAGCCACACGGCGGTCGCCTCGCCGACTTCGTCGCCGACCCCGCAGGCCGGGCTGAGTATCGGCAAGGTGCTGCTGACGAACCCGGTCGTGCCGGGCCAGCAGATCCAGTGGCGGGTGAGCGTGACCAACAGCGGTCCCTCGCGGGCCCGGAACGTCGTGGTGACGGACCAGGTGCCGACCAGTGTCAACGGCGCGTCGATGACGGCGGACGCCGACGGTTCCACCTGCCCCATCGCCAATGGTGTGGCGACGTGTCCGGCGGTGGAGATTCCGGCGGGGCAGACGGCGACCTGGACCCTCAGCGGCACCCTCGACCCCAACGCGACGTCGACGCCGGGCAATACGGCAGTGGTGACGGGCGGCCCCGACCCGAGCGCGACGGCGCACACGGCCGTGGCCTCGCCTTCGAACTCGCCGTCGCCGCAGGCCAAGCTCGTCGTCTCGAAGGTGTTGCTCACCGATCCGGTGGTCCCGGGCCAGCAGATCCAGTGGCGGGTGACGGTCACGAACAACGGGCCGTCGCGGGCGCGGAACGTCGTGGTCACGGATGCGGTGCCGGCGGGTGTGAACGACCCGAGCATGGCGGCCTCCGACGGGACCGCCTGCCCGATCGCGAACGGGACGGCGACCTGTCCTGCGGTGGAGATCCCCGCGGGCTCGTCCGCGACCTGGACCCTGACCGGGACGCTGGCGCCGGACGCGACCGTGACGCCGACGAACACGGCGGTGGTGACGGGTGGTCCGGATCCGACGGCGACCGCGCACACGGCGGTGGCGTCTCCCTCGAACTCGCCCGCGCAGCAGGCAAGGCTGACGGTGTCGAAGGTGTTGCTCACCGACCCGGTGGTGCCGGGCCAGCAGGTGCAGTGGCGGGTGAGCGTGACCAACAACGGGCCTTCGCGGGCGCGGAACGTGGTGGTGACGGATCAGGTCCCGTCCGGGGTGAACAGTGCGTCGATGAAGGCGGATGCCGACGGTTCCATCTGCCAGATTGCCAATGGTGTGGCTACGTGTCCGGCGGTGGAGATCCCGGTCGGGCAGACGGCGACCTGGACGCTGTCCGGCACGCTCGATGCGAATGCGACCAGCACGCCGACGAACACGGCCGTGGTCACCGGCGGTCCCGACCCCTCGGCCACGGCGCACACGGTGGTGGCTTCGCCGTCGAACTCGCCTTCGCCGCAGGCGAAGCTGACCGTGTCGAAGGTGCTGCTGACGAACCCGGTGGTGCCGGGTCAGCAGATCCAGTGGCGGGTGTCGGTCACGAACAACGGGCCTTCGCGGGCGCGGAACGTGGTGGTGACGGATCAGGTCCCGTCCGGGGTGAACAGTGCCTCGATGGCGGCGGATGCTGACGGTTCCACCTGCCCGATCGCCAATGGTGTGGCCACGTGCCCGGCGGTGGAGATCCCGGTCGGGCAGACGGCGACCTGGACGCTGACGGGCACGCTGGCGCAGGATGCCACGCTGACGCCGGGCAACACGGTGACCGTGACGGGTGGTCCGGACCCGAGTACGCCGACCCACACGGCGGTGGCGTCTCCGTCGAACTCGCCCTTGCCGCAGGCGAATCTGGTGGTCTCGAAGGTGCTGGTCACTGACCCGGTGGTGCCGGGCCAGCAGATCCAGTGGCGGGTGAGCGTGACGAACAACGGCCCTTCGCGGGCTCGGAACGTGGTCGTCACCGACCGGATCCCCGACGGGGTGCTGAACGGGTCGATGAGCGCGCAGGACGGTACGGCGTGCCCGATCGCGAGCGGGACGGCGACCTGTCCGGCGGTGGAGATCCCGGCCGGGCAGACGCTGACCTGGACGCTCACCGGGACCCTCAGCCCGGACGCGACGATGACGCCGTCCAACACGGCGACCGTGACGGGTGGTCCGGACCCGAGTACGCCGACCCACACGGCGGTGGCGACTTCCTCGAACTCTCCCTCGCCGCAGGCGAATCTGGTGGTCTCGAAGGTGCTGGTCACTGACCCGGTGGTCCCGGGCCAGCAGATCCAGTGGCGGGTGGCGGTCACGAACAACGGTCCTTCGCGGGCCCGGAACGTGGTGGTGAGCGACCGGGTGCCGGCTGGGGTGTCGAACGCGTCCATGGCGGCGCAGGACGGTACCGCGTGCCCGATCACGAGCGGGACGGCGGCCTGCCCGGCGGTGGAGATCCCGGCCGGGCAGACGCTGACCTGGACGCTCACCGGGACCCTCAGCCCGGACGCGACGGTGACCCAGTCCAACACGGTGACCGTGACCGGTGGTCCGGACCCGACGGCTGCCACCCACACGGCGGTGGCGTCTCCTTCCAACTCGCCTGTGCCGCAGGCGAATCTTGCGGTGTCGAAGGTGCTGCTGACCAACCCGGTGGTGCCCGGGCAGCAGATCCAGTGGCGGGTGACGGTGACCAACAACGGTCCCTCGCGGGCCCGGAACGTCGTGGTCACGGACCGGGTGCCGGACGGCGTCAGCGGTGCGGGCATGACCGCCGCCGACGGGACCGTCTGCCCGATCACGAACGGGACGGCCGCCTGCCCGGCGATCGAGCTGGAGGTCGGCCAGTCGCAGACGTACACGCTGAGCGGCACGCTCATGCAGGACGCGACCGTGACGCCGACGAACACGGCGGTGGTGACGGGTGGTCCCGACCCCTCGGCCACGGCGCACACGGCGGTGGCTTCGCCTTCGGCCTCGCCCTCGCCGCAGGCGAAGCTGACCGTGTCGAAGGTGCTGCTGACGAACCCGGTCGTGCCGGGGGAGCAGATCCAGTGGCGCGTTTCGGTGACCAACAACGGTCCTTCGCGGGCCCGGAACGTGGTCGTCAGTGACCGGATCCCGGACGGGGTCTCCGATGCCGTGCTCCAGTCGGACGCCGACGCGAGCCGGTGCCCGATCACCGGCGGGACGGCGGTGTGCCCGGCGATCGAGCTGGAGGTCGGGCAGACCGCCTCGTACACGCTGACCGGGAGGCTGGCGCCGGACGCGACGGTGACGCCGACGAACACGGCGGTGGTGACGGGTGGTCCCGACCCCTCGGCCACGGCGCACACGGCGGTGGCCTCGCCGTCGAACTCGCCCTCGCCGCAGGCGAACCTGAGCATCGCCAAGGTGCTGGTGACCAACCCGGTCGTCCCCGGGCAGCAGATCCAGTGGCGGGTTTCGGTGACCAACAACGGTCCCTCGCGGGCCCGGAACGTGGTCGTGACCGACACGATCCCGGCCATGGTCAACGCCCCCGGGATGACCTCGGACACGGACGGTTCGACCTGTCCGATCAACAACGGCGTGGCGACCTGCCCCGCCGTCGAGATTCCGGCCGGCTCCACCGTGTCCTACACCGTCACCGGGACGCTCGACCCGGCGGCGACCAGCACCCCGGCGAACGTCGCCGTCGTCACCGGCGGGCCCGATCCGACGGCGACGGCCCACACGGCGACCGCGGAGGCCAGTGAGACGGTCGTGCCGCAGGCCCGCCTGACGGTGTCGAAGGTGCTGCTGACCGACCCGGTGGTGCCCGGACAGCGGATCGAGTGGCGGATCAGCGTGACCAACAACGGGCCGTCCCGGGCCCGGAACGTGGTGGTCAGCGACCGGCTGCCGGACGGCGTCGTCGGCGCCGAGCTGACGCCGGACGCGACGCACGCGGCCTGCCCGGTCTCGGGCGGCGTGGCGACCTGTCCGGCGGTGGAGATCCCGGTCGGCGGGACGGCGACGTACACGGTCGCCGGCACCCTCGCCCAGGACGCGACGACGGTGCCCGGCAACACCGCCGTGGTGACCGGCGGACCGGACCCGAGCGCGACGGCCCACACGGCGGTCGCCTCGCCCACCGGCTCGCCCTCGCCGCAGGCGCGGCTGAGCCTGGCCAAGGTGCTGGTCACCGACCCGGTGGTGCCGGGTGGGACGATCCAGTGGCGGGTGACCGTCACCAACCAGGGGCCGTCCCGGGCCCGGAACGTCGTGGTCACCGACCGGGTCCCGGACGGCGTGACCGGCGCCATGATGGTCTCGGACGAGGACGGTACCCGGTGCGCGATCACCAACGGCGTCGCCGGCTGCCCGGCGATCGAGCTGGAGGTCGGGCAGATGGCCTCGTACACGCTGAGCGGGACGCTCGCTGCCGATGCCGTCGTCACCCCGACGAACACAGCGACGGCCACGGGTGGTCCGGACCCGAGCACGCCGACCCACACGGCTGTCGCCTCGCCCACCAACTCGCCGTCACCGCAGGCGAATCTGTCGGTGTCGAAGGTGCTGGTCACCGACCCGGTGGTGCCGGGTCAGCGGATCCAGTGGCGAGTGACGGTGACCAACCATGGGCCTTCGCGGGCGCGCAATGTGGTGGTGACGGATCGGGTGCCGGCCGGGGTGTCGAATGCGTCGATGGTGGCGCAGGACGGTACGGCGTGCCCGATTGCGAGCGGGACGGCGACGTGTCCGGCGGTGGAGATCCCGGCGGGGCAGACGGTGACCTGGACGCTCACCGGGACTCTCAGCGCGGATGCGACGGTGACGCCGTCCAACACGGTGACCGTGACGGGTGGTCCGGACCCGAGTACGCCGACCCACACGGCGGTGGCTTCGCCGTCGAACTCGCCGTCGCCGCAGGCGAATCTGTCGGTGTCGAAGGTTCTGTTGACGAACCCGGTGGTGCCGGGGCAGCAGATCCAGTGGCGGGTGAGCGTGACGAACAACGGGCCGTCGCGAGCGCGCAACGTCGTCGTGACCGACCAGGTGCCGGCCGGGGTGTCGAACGCGTCCATGGCGGCGCAGGACGGTACTGCCTGCCCGATCGGCAATGGTGTGGCGACGTGTCCGGCAGTGGAGATCCCGGCCGGTGACACGGTGACCTGGACGCTTACCGGGACGCTGGATGCCGATGCCACGGTGACGCCGATCAACTCGGTCACCGTGACGGGTGGTCCGGACCCGAGCACGCCGACCCACACAGCGGTGGCTTCGCCGTCGAACTCGCCGTCGCCCCAGGCGAATCTGTCGGTGTCGAAGGTGTTGCTGACGAACCCGGTGGTGCCGGGTCAGCAGATCCAGTGGCGGGTGAGCGTGACGAACAATGGTCCTTCGCGAGCCCGGAACGTCGTCGTCACCGATCAGGTGCCGGCCGGGGTGTCGAACGCGTCCATGGCGGCGCAGGACGGTACCGCCTGCCCGATCGCGAACGGGACGGCGACCTGCCCGGCCGTCGAGATCCCGGCCGGTGGCACGGTGACCTGGACGCTCACCGGGACACTGGACGCCGACGCCACCGTCACACCGACCAACTCGGTCACCGTCACGGGCGGGCCCGACCCGAGCACGCCCGTGCACACCGCCACCGCCTCGCCCAGCGGCACTCCCGAGCCGCAGGTCCGGTTGTCGGTGTCGAAGGTGCTGCTGACCGACCCGGCGGTTCCGGGCCGGCAGATCCAGTGGCAGGTCAGTGTGACGAACGACGGTCCTTCGCGGGCGCGGAACGTGGTCGTGACCGATCAGGTGCCGGCCGGGGTGCTGAACGCCTCGATGGCGGCGCAGGACGGTACGGCGTGCCCGATCGCGAACGGGACGGCGACCTGCCCGGCCGTCGAGATCCCGGTCGGCGGGCTGCTGACCTGGACCCTGACCGGCACGCTCGACCCCGCCGCCACGGTGACGCCGACCAACACGGCCCTCGTCACCGGAGGCCCGGACCCGAGCACCGTCACCCACACCGCGGTGGCCAGTCCCTCGACCGGGCCGGTGGCCGAGGCACGCCTGTCGGTCGCCAAGGTGCTGGTCACCGACCCGGTGGTGCCCGGACAGCGGATCGAGTGGCAGGTGACCGTCACCAACCTGGGGCCGTCCGTCGCTCGTGACGTGGTGGTCACCGACCGGGTGCCGGACGGGGTGTTGAACGCGTCGATGACGGCGGACGACGGTACCGCCTGCCCGATCGCGAACGGGACGGTGACCTGTCCGGCCGTCGGGATCGCCGTCGGCGCCACCCGGACCTGGACCCTGACCGGCACGCTGGACGCCGGTGCCACCGTCACGCCGGTCAACACGGCGACCGTGACCGGCGGGCCCGACCCGGGGACGCCGACCCACACGGCGGTCGCCTCGCCGAGCTCCTCGCCGTCGGCGCAGGCCCGGCTGACCGTCGCCAAGGTCCTCGTCACCAACCCGGTGGTGCCCGGGGCGCCGATCGAGTGGCAGGTGACCGTGACCAACGACGGCCCCTCCACGGCGCGCGGTGTCGGGGTGACGGACCGGGTGCCCGCCGGGGTGAGCGGCGCCTCGATGACCGGGCCCGGCGGTGCGAGCTGCACCGTCGCGGACGGGACGGCGACCTGCCCGGCGGTGGAGATCCCGGTCGGGCGGACGCTGACCTGGACCCTGCGCGGCACGCTCGACCCGGCCGCGACCGTCACGCCCACCAACACGGTCACCGTGACCGGTGGGCCCGACCCGGGTACGCCGACCCACACGGCGGTCGCCTCGCCGAGCTCTTCGCCCTCGGGGCAGGCCCGGCTGACCGTCGCCAAGGTGCTGCTGACCTCCCCGGTCGTCGCCGGGCAGCAGATCCGGTGGCGGGTCACCGTGACCAACGACGGGCCCTCGCTGGCCCGCAACGTGGTCGTCACCGACGAGGTGCCCGCCGGCGTGAACGACGCGTCGATGACGGCCGACGCCGACGGGACGCCGTGCCCCGTCGCGAGCGGGACGGCGACCTGCCCGGCGGTGGAGATCCCGGTCGGTGCGACGCTGTCCTGGACGCTGACCGGCACGCTGGACCCGAACGCCACGGCCGTTCCGGTCAACACGGTGGTGGTGACGGGCGGCCCGGATCCGAGCACGACCGCGCACACGGCGGTGGCGACGCCGACCGAGCCGATCACCGTCCAGCACGACCTGCTGCTCAGCAAGCAGGCGAGCCCGGCGAACCCGAAGGCCGGTGACACCGTGACGTACACGGTCACCGCGACCAACCGGGCCAGCGGCACGTACCTCGGGGCCGTCGTCACCGACGACCTCTCCGGGGTGCTGGACGGCGCGGTGTACGACGCCGACGCCCGTGCCAGCAGCGGACGGACGGCCTACGCGGCGCCGCGGCTGACCTGGACGCTGGACCTCCTGCCGGGGGCGACGGAGACGCTCAGCTACACCGTCACCGTGAAGCCGGACGCGGGCGGCACGGCGCTGGTCAACCGGCTGACCGCCGACGGGTCCAACTGCTCGGGCGGCAACGGGGCCCGCCGGGCGGTGGTGGGCAACTGCTCGACCACCACCACCGTCCGGAACACGCCCAGCCCGAGCCCGACCAGCAAGCCGCCGCTGCCGCCCACCGGGAGCGGGAACCCGTTCGCGGCGCTGCTGGCGACGGTGGTGTTCCTGGTGGTCGGTGGCAGCCTGATCGCGGCCCGCCGCGACCGCCGCTCCCGTCGCTGACCCGCGGTGACCGTCGGGCGGCCGGGTCGACCGGCCGCCCGCCCGCCCCCGGTGACCCCCCCCGGGGCCCCGCGCCGACCAGCTGCGCCAACCGCCCCCCGGGGTCGCCCGGGGCCGCGGGGCCCGGCGCCGCGCTCTA